>JAIDFD010000254.1 GCA_029054485.1 Clostridia bacterium
TCAACGCCCTCGCAGTCCTCGCCCTTTGCGAGCGCGGGAGCCGCGGTAAGCCAGCCTGCGTTACGTCCCATTACTTCTATTACCGATACAACGGGATAATCGTAAACAAGTCCGTCGCGGATAATTTCCTTTGTGGTTGCCGCTATGTATTTTGCCGCGCTGCCGTAACCGGGGGTATGGTCGGTGATAGCAAGGTCGTTATCGATTGTCTTGGGAACGCCGATAAAGCGGATTGAGCTTTTCACCTTTTCGCCGTAGTCGGACAATTTTTTGATTGTATCCATCGAGTCGTTGCCGCCGATATAGAAAAAAGCGTAAATATCAAGCTTTTTCAGCATTGCGAAAATTTTGTCGTAAGTCTTTTCGTTACCTTCGATGTCGGGAAGCTTGTAACGGCACGAACCGAGGAAGGACGAGGGCGTTCTTTTAAGAAGGTCCATATCCAAATCGGTTTTTATGCGGGTGGAAAGGTCGACCACGTCGCCGTCCAAAAGTCCTTTAATGCCGTGTACCATTCCGTAGACCGTGTCCGCACCCCTGTCCTTCGCGGTCTTGAATACGCCGAGAAGCGATGAGTTGATAACTGCGGTAGGTCCGCCCGATTGTCCTACGATTACGTTTTTCATTTTAATCTCCCTGTTACTTTCATTTCAGGGGCGGACAAGCCGCCCTGCGTATAATCATTATAATACAGCCCGCCGAAAAAAGCAACGGCAAAGTGAAAAAATTTTACTATTTTTGTAAATTATTACAATTTTTGTCCTTGGGTTTGCAACGGAACTGTCCCGTTGCCGCCAACGCTATCAGCGCCACAACCAAGGCGATTATATGTATTAACACCGGCACACCGAAAAAGATTATGCAGACTATGATGCCGATTACGCCGCCGAGTTTCATCCAACTGTCTTCCCTTGTCGGGTTTTCTTCAGCGCACAATCTAAAATTCAGTTCCCTGTCGGGAAGTCCGTCGAGCGAAAGAACGTACCCGTCCTCCGTCTTTTCAAATTCGCCGAGCGAGTTTCCTAGAACAAAGTAGGGCGTGTTGATTACGATTTCAAGACTGCCGAACGCCGCCCAGCACCTTGCGGGGGATAAAAGGTACTCGTAGCCGTACACGCTAGGCGAGTAGTAGCCGTTAATATCGGGATAGAGCGGCACCGTCACTTCGTTCGAAAGTCTCCCGCCCGAGGGAATCGTCAGGCGGTACTCGCACCAGCGCATAAGGCGGTAGTTGACGTATTCGGCAAGATAACCGAACTCTTCGATATAATCGAGCATGGCGTTGTACCAGTCTACTTCGCTAATGACGCTGTTTTCATCGCGGTATGCAAGCACAAGCTCCTTGAAAGTCATCTCATCGTCTCTTTGAAGTTCGGCATAGCCGTCGGTTACTTTGTCGTAAAAGAAGCCTTCCGCCGTAAAAGTGAACTGCGGCACGATCTCTTCGCCGACTACAAACAAATAAACGTAATAGCCGTTTTTAACAGTACCTAAGCTTGAGCCTTGCGAACAGTACAGTGCGCCATCCCCGCCGAAGCCGTCCGTTATGGAGTAAAACACGGCGGTGTTTGCTCTGTTGTAAGAAGTTTTCAGGTTGATATACGCCTCGCGCACGGTTAAGCCGCTTATTCTGTAACAGTAGCCGTGTACGGGCGCGTCCGGCGAGAATACGCCGTCCTCTTTAAAGCTGTCCGAAATTTTTGCAACGTCTCTTTCGGCGTTGAAGTTACCATAGTCAAAAGTGTGACGGAGCGTGCTTTCCACCGCCTCGCCGTCTGCGGTAACAGAGTATTTGCCGTCGTCACTGAGTTCGCTGTCTACATACGAGGGAAAATTACCGAACGGAAAGACAAGAGTCATATCCACGTCGTAGTCCGCGGGGTTGTAAAAATTATAGTGCGCCGTAACCTTTGCGCCGTAGCCGTCAAACTCGCTCTGCTCGTAAAAATAGAAATCGGGAAATTGCCGAATATCGAATGTCAGAATCTCGCTCTCCACCTCTATAGGACAATTTTCGTCCGTGACCATTGTCCCCGAAGAGGTTATTCCGCTCCAGTTTTTCTGCGCGGAGTTTGCGCTTGCCGCCCTCACGGGTACTGCAAGCACCGTAAGCGTCAGCGCGAACACAAAAATCAATACAATAATTTTAACGTAAATACTTTTGCTCTTCTTCATACGCAACTCCTTTCAGTGCGAACATAAATCGTTACGCTTTTACTTAATTATATTATACATCCGAAATTTATTTTTTTCAATAACATTGACAAATTTTCCCGCACGCATTACAATAAAATCCGAAGAAAAATTGAGGAGTAAATTTATGCAGTCCCTTCGCGAATTATATAAAATCGGCAGAGGTCCGTCAAGCTCGCACACAATGGGACCCGAGAGGGCGGTTTTTGTGATAAAGGACCGCTATCCGCAGGCGGATTTTTATAAGGTTACACTCTTCGGCTCGCTTGCGATGACGGGCAGAGGACACCGCACCGATGCGATTATTACAGAAAGTTTCGCACCTGTGAAATGCGAGGTCATCTGGGACGAAAAAACGCCCTGCCCCGTCCACCCCAACACTATGGACGTAGAGGGATTTGTCGGCAAAAAGAGTATCTGCAAGCACCGCATTTACAGCGTGGGCGGCGGTACGGTGGTTTTCGAGGGAGAACCCGCCGAAAAGTATGTACCCTACGCGGACGACGGAATTTATCCTTTGAATACCTTTAAGGAAATCAAGGCGTATTGCAAGAAAAACAATATAAGGCTCTGGCAGTACGCGGTCGAGTGCGAGGGCGAGCAGATTTTAGACTATCTCGCATCGATATGGGAGAGAATGAAGCAGACTATCCACGAGGGGCTTACCACTTCGGGCACGCTCCCCGGCGGTCTGGACACACAAAGGCGCGCGCAAAAGCTTTTCAACCAACGGCACATTGATGAATCAGCGCAGACCCGCGAAAACAGACTGGTCTGTTCGTACGCGTTTGCAACCGGCGAGCAGAACGCCGCGGGCGGTCTGATTGTGACCGCGCCCACCTGCGGGGCGTGCGGGGTCGTTCCCTCGGTACTCAAATATATGCAGGAAACCAAGGGCTTTTCAGACAGACAGATTGTTCAGGCACTGGCGGCGGGCGGAATTATCGGAAACCTCATAAAGAAGAACGCCTCTATAAGCGGCGCGGAGTGCGGCTGTCAGGCGGAAATCGGTTCGGCTTGCTCTATGGCTGCCGCCGCGCTTGCCGAACTTTTTGAAATGGGCTTGGGACAGATAGAGTATGCCGCTGAAGTTGCCATGGAGCATCATCTGGGCTTGACCTGCGACCCCGTTGCTGGGCTGGTGCAAATCCCCTGCATAGAGAGAAACGCGGTTGCGGCTATGCGCGCTATTAACGCGCTGTCGCTTGCAAATTTTTTGGCGGACTCGCGCAAAATCAGCTTCGATGTAATCGTAAGGACTATGTACAACACGGGAATAGATTTACTTAACAGCTACCGCGAAACTTCGTCCGGCGGGCTTGCGAAGTACTACGCCATCCGCGATGACCAGGATTAACAAGCCTTAGGCTTGGCGACGTATCTTATTTTCGTCCGCACTTAAACAACTTTTCCGCACATCAAACATAAAAAAAATAAAGGCGTCTGAAAGACGCCTTTGTTTTTTGTAATTATCTCTTTGAGAACCGGGGACGAGTACGCACCTATCAAAACAGTGGTCACCCACTGTTTTGGCGTACGAGATAAGCAAGGCGATCCCCGCGCCTTGCGCCGACGAAGCAAGCGTTGCCATTACGCTTGCGCCACGCGAGCGAGCTTTCTTCTTTATCGCTGATAAAAAGAAAGTAAGACTGCTCCTGCGTTCCCTTAAGAGGAACGCAAAAAAATAAAGGCGTCCGAACAAGACGCCTTTGTTTTTTTGTAATTATCTCTTTGAGAACTGAGGAGCGCGGCGAGCTTTCTTCAAGCCGTACTTCTTTCTTTCCTTGACTCTGGGGTCGCGGGTTAAGAAGCCCTCTTTCTTCAAAGCGGGACGACAACCCTCTTCAGCCTGCAACAGCGCGCGCGCAATACCGAGGCGGATTGCATTTGCCTGTCCGGTATAACCGCCGCCGTAGACGTTTACCAAAACGTCGTATTTAGCTTCTACGCCCAAAAGGGTAAGAGGCTGTTTTACAACGTACTGCAAAACCGACTGGGGGAAATAATCTTCGAACGCTCTTTCGTTTATTTCAATTACTCCGGAGCCTGCGGGAATAAGACGAACGCGGGCGATTGCCTTTTTTCTTCTTCCCGTTCCCCAGAATTGAAGTTTTTTCTTTAAATTAGCCTTTGCCATAATTTTTCCTCTTACCTTTTAAAATAATTTAAGCTCTTCGGGCTTCTGCGCCGCGTGATTATGTTCCGCTCCCTTGTAAACGCGCAGTTTCTTTATCATATCCCTGCCGAGAGAGTTTTTGGGCAACATACCCTTGACCGCTTCGTAAACGGCAAGGTCGCTTTTTTCGGCGAGCATCTTTTTGTAAGAAATTTCTTTAAGACCGCCGATGTAACCCGTGTGATATCTGTAAAATTTGTCGTCAAGTTTTTTACCGGTCAAAACGACTTTATCGCTGTTTAAAACGATTACGAAATCGCCCGTATCAACGTTGGGCGTAAATGTAGGTTTGTTTTTGCCGCGTAAAATGCTTGCCACCTTTGACGCAAGTCTGCCGAGAGGGACGCCCGCGGCGTCTACAACGTACCATTTTCTTTCAACTGTCTCGGCTTTTGCCATATAGGTTTTCATTGTTCGCTCCTTATAATAG
>JAIDFD010000255.1 GCA_029054485.1 Clostridia bacterium
TTGCGTGACTGCGCAAAGGAAATAAGGTGTAAAACCCTGCTTATTTACGGCAGAGAGGATACCGTAACCCCTGCGGTCGAAGAGGGCAAAATTTTCAACTCTCTTATCCCCGACAGCATACTTGAAGTTTGCGGGGGCGGTCACTTCTGCTTTTCGGAAAATCCCGCGCCGTTCAACGGCGCGATATACAAATTTTTAAACGGTGAATAAATTATGGGAATTTTCGTATCCGTACCAAAAACTTTGGAATGTATTTTAACCGCGCTCGTTTTCGCTGTCTTGCTGTGCCTTGCGGCGTATAAGCCGCTGGGCGTTTTGCAGTCGGCGGGGTATTCGTGCAAAAAGTTTTTCAAGTGGGTAAGGAAGAAGGGCAACCTCGCCCAACAGAGGCTTTTGCTCCTTGCGGCGTTGTGCCTTCTGTCCTGCGGTATAGTTTCGCTCTGTTTTTCGTTCGCGGGCGAGTGGTCGGCGGTTATCGGCTTAATTCCCTTCGTTCTGTTTTTTGCCGTTTATATGGTTGCAGACCGCAAAATAGCGCTGCGCTCAGCCGTAACAAGGACGGCAAGGCTTACGCGGCTTTACGTTGTACTGTTCGTGGTGTCGTTCATAATTTCGTATATCTTGGTGACCCTGCTCAATTTTGCCGACCGTGTGTGGGGTAACGAAATTTTTTGCAATTTAAGGTACTGCGCTTTGGCGGTTTTGCCTGCGGTGCTGTATCTTCTCATTGCACTGTCAAATTTAATTGCTAAAATTTACGAAGTTCCCCGAAACAAAAAATACGTTGGGTGCGCAAAAGCAAAGCTTGCCGCAAGCAATATCAAAGTCATAGGAATTACAGGCAGTTACGGCAAGACCAGCACCAAATTTATTCTGAATAAAATTCTTTCAAGTAAGTACAGGGTTTTGTCGACCCCGCGCTCGCACAATACTCCGATAGGAATAGCGCTTGCAATCAACTCGCACGAGCTTAGCTCCTACGATATTTTCGTTGCGGAAATGGGAGCGAGAAACTTGGGCGATATTGCGGAGCTTTGCGAAATCTGCCCGCCCGATATTTCCGTAATCACGGGAATATGCGGTCAGCACCTTGAAACCTTCGGCTCGTTTGCAAACGTGGTAAGGGCAAAGGGCGAGATTCTGGACCATACAAATACCTGCGCGGTTATAGCTGACGACTGCTTTGACCTTTTTGCGGAACACTCCTGCAAAAAAGAGCGGTGCGACTGCGTTTCCGATATATCCTGTTCGTCCGAGGGCGTTAAATTTACACTCACTCTGGGCGGTGAAAGCATGATTTGCGAAAGCAGGCTTTTGGGCAGGCACGCCGCATTTAACATAGCAATCGCGGCGCAGGCGGCTTACCTTGCGGGTATGACCCTTGGAGAAATCGCCGCGGCAATCCCGCAGATAGAGTTTATCGAACACCGCTTACAGCTCATAAAGGCCAACGGCGTAAATATTTTAGACGACGGATACAATTCCAACGTAAAGGGCGCGCGCGCCGCGCTGGAAGTTTTGCGCAGTTTCGCAGGTCGCAAAATCGCGGTAACTCCCGGGCTTGTGGAGCTGGGCGTTTTGGAAGAGGACGAAAATAAGGAACTTGGCAAAAACCTTGCGGGGCTTGATTTGGTTATTCTCGTAGGAGATACGCTGATAGAGCCCGTCAAACGCGGCTATCTTGAAAACGGCGGCAACGGCGAAAAACTTGTTACCGTACCCACTTTGCAGGCGGCGCAGGAGCATATAAAGGAATATATAAATACGGGCGACACCGTTTTGTTTTTAAACGATTTACCCGATATTGTATAACGCAAGACAAATTTAAAATTCACCAAAGCGGAAAAATAAAGCGGAGGTGAATTATGAAAAAAACTATTGCCGTAATATTCGGCGGCGTTTCAAACGAAAACGAAATATCTGTTATAACGGGCACGATGGCGTCCAACGTCTTAAAGAGCGGGGGCGGGCAGGTCGTGCCTTTGTACTTGTCCCAACAGGGCGAGCTGTATACGGGCGAGGGACTGCTCGATATAAACAATTTTAAAGACGGCGGTTATGAAAAGTCGCCCAAAGCTTCGATTACCCGCGGCGGCGTGTTTGAGCTGAATAAACGCGGAAAAGTCAAGCGGTTTATAAAAGTAGACGTTGCGCTCAACTGCTGTCACGGCGGTCTGGGCGAGGGCGGCGGCGTGTGCGGACTCTTCGCACTGTGCGGAATCCCGCTTGCAAGCGCGGGAATGTTCGAGTCCGCCGCGTTTATGGATAAGTACTTCACAAAGCTCGTCTTAGGTTCGCTGGGCGTAAAGGTTGCGCCTTACGTCTATTTCAGAAGCGTAAACGATGCGCTCTGCGCCGAAGAGCTGGGCTACCCCGTTATCGTAAAACCCGCAAAGCTGGGTTCGAGCATAGGCATTGCACGCGCGGACGACAGGGAAAGCCTTATGCAGGCGGTTGAAGCGGCTTTCTTTTACGACGACGGAGTTCTGGTTGAAAAGTATTTTTCCGACCGCCGCGAAATTAACTGCGCCGCCTACTTTTCGGACGGAAAAGTAATAACATCGGAGTGCGAAGAAGCATTCACCAAGGGCGATATTTTAAGCTACGACGACAAGTACGCTGGCGGCGGCAAATCGCAGCTTCCCGCGGATATCCCCGCGGAGCTGTCGGATAAAATCCGTTCGCTGACGGCGGAGGTGTACTCGCGGCTGAATATGCGCGGCATTGTCCGTTTCGATTACATACTTTGCGGCAACGAGGTGTATCTGAGTGAAATTAACACCGTACCAGGCTCGCTTTCATACTATCTCTTATCCAACGGTTTCAAGGATTTTTACCCCGTGTTGCAGGCGGTAATCGTTCAGGCTCTGGACGACTGGCAGCGCGCCGCCGACAAAAAGGTGCTTTGTACGGGCATATTAAACGCTCTGCCCTCGGACTCTTCAAAAATAGGTAAAAAATAAAAACAGCCCCCGCGGCAAAGCCGCGGGGGCTTATAAATTATTCTTCAACTTTTTCAGGTTGTTCTGACGGCTCGGGCGGAACGGTCTTTCGTTTGCCAATCATTTCCAGTCTGAAATCGGGCAAAAGGTGCGCGGCTTTAAGCTGTTTTTTCAGCTTGCAGACGTAGAGAATGACTATCGCCACCGTAAGCCCTATGACTTCCTGCAAGACGTTTGCAGGCATTTTCGCAATCGCAACCGCGGGCGCAAGTCCGTCCCACGTTATGCGCTTTAAATAATATGACACAATCACCAACAGCGCGGGGAAGATACCCGCAAGGACGGCAAGCACGGTTTCTCTTTTTTCGCTTTCCTTTTTGTTAAAGAAAAACCGCAAAAGCATAAATATGCCAGAGACAGCAAAACCCTGCGCGCCGTGAATGAGGAGCGAGGGTATCGCGGTGTACGCGGTGCCGTTTATTCCGAACAAATCGAAAAAAGCCGTGCCTATTCCACCGACGATTGCCGCGCCGATCGGATCGAGTAAGTAAGCCGCCATAAATATTGCGAAATCGCACCAATAAATGTAACCCGTCAGAACGGGCAGTCTCGGTATGTACCCCGTTGCAACCACCATCGCGGTCAATACAGCGACGTAACAAATCCATTTCGTGGTGAAAAGTACTCTCTTTGTTGCCATAAATACCTCTTTTTTCCAGTTTTAACGTTGACTATTATACTCAATCCGTGGTATTATTAAAATAGCCAATTTAAATAAATTTTATAATATCAGATTGAATTATGCAGAACTACGAATTAAAGGGCAAAAACAAATACTGGTCGCTGTACAAAAAGCTCAGAGGCGATATTTTGGAAGGCAGACTTAAAAAGGGCGAAAGACTGCCCTCAAAACGCGCCCTCGCCGAGAGCCTAAACGTGAGCGTAATTACCGTGCAGTCGGCGTACGACCAGCTTCTTGCCGAGGGCTATATCTTTTCGCGCGAGCGGAGCGGGTACTTCGTTTCGGACGTAAACGTTGAGTTCCACGGCGGGCGGGAGTACCAGCCCGTGCAAAGACCGCCCGAAAAAAAATACGCGCTGGACTTTGTGAGAGGCACTGCCTCGTCGCTGTTCCCCTTTTCCGTGTGGGCAAAGCTAATGCGCGCGGTGCTTGCCGACTGCGGCGAACACCTGCTTGAAAGCGTGCCCTGCGATGGGGACTTAGAGCTTAAAAACGCGGTCGCAGGTTATTTGTACCGCGCCCGCGGAATAGACGCAGACCCGCGCTACATAGTTATCGGCGCGGGCGCGGAGTATCTGTACGGCGTAATCGTACAGCTATTGGGGCGGGATAAAATTTTTGCGGTTGAAAACCCCGGCTACGGCAAAATTTCAAAAACCTATATGTTAAACGGCGCAAAGTGCGTTTACGTTCCTGTTACTGACGGCGGCGCGGACTGCGAAGCGGCGGAGAGGAGCGGGGCGGACGTTTTGCACCTTTCGCCTTCGCACCAGTTCCCGACCGGCGCGGTAACGCCCGCCTCGTCAAGGGCGAGACTTATAGCCTGGGCTAACGCGGGCGGCAGGTACGTTGTGGAGGACGACTATGACAGCGAGTTCAGACTTTCGGGCAAGCCGTTGCAAAGTATGTTCAGCCTCTGCCCCGACAGGGTTATTTATATGAACACCTTTTCAAAGAGTCTTGCGCCCTCAATGCGTATGGGCTATATGGTTTTGCCTCCCGCCTTGTACGAAAGGTATCTGCAACTCTTTTCCCACTCAGCAAACGTTGTGCCGCTGTTCGAGCAAAAGACGCTTGCCAAAATGCTGGACGGCGGGTATTTCGAAAGGCACATAAACAGACTTAAAAACCATTACAGAACGGTAAGACAGGCGGTCTTGGACAAAGCTTCGGAACTCGGCTGTACGGTCAAGGATACGGGAAGCGGTCTGCATCTGCTTGTTTCGTTTGAAGGCGCATCGGACGGATTTATCAAAGAACAGGCGGAAAAACGTGGTATAAACGTAAGGTGCCTTTCGGATTATGTCTTGTCGCCTATGGACGGCGCGGAGGGGTGGGCGGTGATAAATTATACGGGAGTATCGCCAGAAGCCGTTTCAGAAATAAAAGTATAATAAAAAACCGTACTTCAATGTACGGTTTTTAAAATCGGTTTTTTATCTGTTGCAACCCAAAGTAACGTATATAAAGGGCGAAACAACAAGGTTGTTCTCTTCATTATAGCGTTCGTTCAACATTTCGTATACGGTCATTTCAAGCACCTCCTTGATTTCTTCTCATTTTTCCCTTTAAATCAATATAGAGATGTGCTTTTTCGGCTTTTACTTATCTTGCACAGTCAAGAATTACGTAAGCCATAGGCGAAACCGCAAGGTTTGCATTTTCTTCCATTTCGTTAAGGTTGTCGTAAATAAACATCTTCTTAGCCTCCTGCTAAATATTCATATCTTCAAGTTCTAAACTTTTGTATCGGTTTTTAAGTCCCTTATCTTGCACAGTCAAGAATAACGTATGCCAAGGGAGAAACTGCGAGGTTTTCGTTCTCTTCCATATCTTTAATGTTTTCGTAAATAAACATATCCGTGAACCTCCTGCAATCGTTTTAATCAAGCTCGAACCTTGATTTCGAGGGTAGTATACCACCGCAATTC
>JAIDFD010000256.1 GCA_029054485.1 Clostridia bacterium
AACGCGCACGGCGCGGACAGCGTGGATACAGCAAGATTGTTGCTTAAAAAGAACGGAGTAAGTCTATAATATAAAAAAATCAGAAGGAATTAAAATGAAGAAAATTTTAACTTTTGTTGCGTCATTTTTTATCGCATCTGTTGTGTTGTTCTGCGGTTGCAATTTTTTCAGGGGCGATGCAGGCGCCGATGGTGCTAACGGTCTTGACGGTCGCGACGGTAAGGACGGAACTTCGGTTTCCATTTACGATGCGTACGAGGCTGCAAAGACCATAGAAGGAAACGAAAATCTCACCTTAGACGAATTTTTGAAAATCTATCTCAACTATTCGTCCGATGAAATAAGCGCGGCGGTTTCCTATCAGGCAAGCATAAACCGCTCGTTAATGTCGGCAGTTACTATTCTGACAAGATTCAAATACCGCTCGGGCGGCGGATATTACGGCAGTACCTACACCTACAAAGCCTATACGGGTTCGGGCGTGGTTTTATGGATTGACAAGACCGCGGGAGACGCTTACTTTGTCACCAACTGCCACGTTATTTACGATGACACTTCTTCCGATTCCTATGGTATTTCCGGTGATATAAGACTCTATTTTTACGGACAGGACGTAGAGGGAGTCAACTATACTTTTGCTAACGATTACAGCGCGATTTACGATACAGGCTTCGGTATGGAGGCTGAAGTCATCGGCGCGTCGATTTCCAACGACATAGCTCTCTTAAAAGTTACAGGCAGCGACGTCATAAGGCGCAGTAATGCTGTAGCGGCAACGTTCGCGGACGAAGAGGACGTCTTTCTCGGTGAAACGGTGTACGCTATAGGCAATGCTTCGGCAGAAGGAATGAGCGTTGCAGACGGCGTTATAAGCAAGGACAGCGAGTATATTTCACTCAACCTTACAAGCAGCACTAACGGTGCAAGCTCGTACCGCGTAATGAGGACTACCGCGCCGATAAACCACGGCAACTCTGGCGGCGGACTTTTCAATGCCAACGGTGAAATCGTGGGCATAGTCAACGCAAAGGACGATGAGTCCGATGTGGATAATATGGGTTACGCTTTGCCCGGTAACCTTGTAAAAAGGCTGTTGAAACTTATGTACGACAGCTATAACGGCACATTCTCTATGGGCGGTAATAAGGCGTATCTCGGCGTTGAAACTACCGTTACCGACAGCTATGCAACTTTCGATGCGGAGAGAGGACTTGCGGTTATTACCGAAGTCGTAAAAGTCAAGACCGCAAGCGATTTCCCCGCAAAGGGCAATTTGCAGGTAGGCGATGTCTTTAAAAACGTGCGCATAGTCGCTTCCAACGGAACCGAAAAGGAAAATCTCGCAATAACCCGCGAGTACCATTTGAGGGACGTTCTTTTTGCGGTAAGGTCGGGCGACACCGTTTATATTACTGTTGAGCGCAACGGCGTTGATAAGGATGTAGCAATTACTTTCAACAGTTCTTATTTTAAAGCATTTAAGTAAAACAAAAGTTAAGGGTAAAAGATGAAGCGCAAAATTATACTTGCCGGACTGGTTGCTTTTTCCGCGCTCGCGTTTGCGTGCGCCCTTTCAGCCTGTTCCGCCTGCACCCCCGACAACAACGGAGGCGGCTCGGAGGACGAGATTTATAACGGCTTGATTTTGCGGCTGTCGGAAGACGAAACGCATTACCTTGTTACCGGCGTAGAGAGTAACGACGTTACCGAAATTACAGTGCCGGCGGATTATAATAATAAACCCGTAACCGAAATTAAGCGCGCCGCATTTTACGAATGCGGCGAACTTTCTACCGTAACTATTGCGGACAGCATTGAGATAATAGAAGGTGGAGCCTTCGCCTATTGCGTAAGTCTTGAAAGTGTGAAAATACCCGATGGAGTTACGGAGATTTACAGTGATACGTTCAGACAATGTGCCGCGCTTAAAAGCGTAATCATTCCCGAAAGCGTAACAAAAATTTATACGTCAGCTTTTTATAACTGCGGTATTACCGAAATTATTCTTCCGGAAGGTGGGGAGTAAATTCACGACTCTGCTTTTTTTGGTTGCGATAAAC
>JAIDFD010000257.1 GCA_029054485.1 Clostridia bacterium
CGTTCAAATCTTTCAGCTGAGCTTTAACCGCAAGCATAAACCTGCTCATTTCACCGCCGCTTATAACTTTATTTAAAGGCTTTTTCGGTTCTCCCTTATTAGCGGAAAATTCAAAACTGATTTTATCCGAGCCGTTTGTGTTTTGTAAGTCCGCCGATTCCCTGTCATACTCGTTGAAGTAAACGCCAAACTGCGCATCCGGTATATTCAAGGATTTCAGCTCGCTCACTACTCTGTCGCTTAAATCTTGCGCTACAGATTTTCTTATTTTTGTAAGCTCTTTGCATAGCCCGTAAATTGCCTCATCGCACTTACTGATTTGTAAAGTATATTTTTCTATCAGCGCCGCGCTGTCCGAAATAGCTTCAAATTCAGCCTGCGCCTTTTCCATATATGTAAGGACCTGCTCTTCGTCTGATCCGTATTTTTTAATCAGTGTTTTTATAAGTTCAAGTCTTTCGTCAATTTGTTTCGCTTCGCCCTCGTCAAAAGACAGGTTGTCCGCAAAATCCGAAAGCGTTTCGCTTATATCGTCAATTTCCGCACTTGCGCTTTCCAGACGACCGTATATTTGGGAATAAGCCTCGTCTATCGAAGAAATCCCGTTCATTGCGTGCATAGCCGTTGCAAGATTATCCCCGCAACCTCCTTCGCCTCCGAGAACAGTTTTGGCTTCGTTAATTGCCGACATAATTTTTTCAACGTTCAGCAAAACGTTTTGTCTTGTCTTTAACTCTTCGTATTCGCCGACTTTTAGTCCTGCCGCTTGTATTTCATTAATCTGATAACTTAAAAGGTCCAGCTTTCTCGCCCGCTCGCCCTCGTTACCGCCGAGAGAATTGATTTTTAATTTTAACTGCCGCTTTTCCGAAATCAATGCGGAAAGTTCGTTTTTGATTTTTTCTGTTTCTTCTGTGGCAAGACTGTCGACAAGCTTCAACTGATTATCTTCGCTCAAAAGAAAAAAATGCTCGCTCTGCCCGTGTACGTCCACAAGATGCTGGGTTAAGCCTTTAAGCATAGACGCAGTCACAGCATCGCCGTTGATTTTTATACTTCCCTTACCGTCCGATGAAAGCTTGCGCGAGATTATCACTTCACCGTCCGTTTCTATATCATACTCTTTTAAAACTTTAACGGCGTCAGAATCTTTGTCCAAAACAAATTCAGCACGGACAAATGCCTCGCTTTCACCGTAACGGATCATTGTTCTGTCGGCTTTGCAACCGAGGACAAAGTTAATCGAGTCGAGTATAACAGATTTACCCGACCCCGTTTCACCCGACAATACGTTAAGACCGCCGTCAAACTCAATATCCGCCTCGGAAATCAAGGCTACGTTTTTAACGTATAATCTTTTTAACATCAGGATAAATACTCTCTCAATTTCATCATAATTAATTGAGCGTTTTCCGTTGTATCAACCACTATCAAAAGCGTATCGTCACCGGCAACACTGCCGATTATTTCTTTAAGCTGTAACGAATCCACAAAAGTGCCAGCCGTAGAACCGTTGCCGCGCATAGTTTTAATAACTATAATATTGCTTGCATAATTTATGGTCTGCACGCACTCGCGGAAGATATTTTTCATCTTGCTTGAAACACTTTCGTCATCGCTTTCAAGACACGCGTATCTGTACTTTTTTTCCTTGCCCGAAACCTTGTAGAGTTTCAGCTCTTTGATATCACGCGAAACCGTTGCCTGCGTTACCTTAAAATTTTCCAAATTGAGTTCGGCGCAGAGTTCTTCCTGCGTGTCGATTTCCTTTGCGTTAATAATTTCAAGAATTTTTTGCTGTCTGGCGTTTCTATGCATTTACTTACTCCAAATGTTAAGTTTTATAAATAATTTATTAAAAAAATCGCTTCCGCTACCGGTTATAAACTCAATAAAAATCGGCGATTTTTTAACTTTTACAAAGGTGTTCTTACCTGTTCCGCACACGACTATGCCGTCAATAACTATATTCAACGGAGTACTGTCATCGGCGGTTAATATTTCGAGCAGAGAATTGTCGTTGTATACGACCGGTCTCGAATGTAAAGAATGGGCGCAAATGGGCGTCATGATAAATGCGTTTAAATCGGGAGTTAAAACCGAGCCGCCCGCCGAAAGCGAGTAAGCTGTTGAGCCTGTCGGAGTGCTTACGATAATTCCATCTGCCGCGAAATTGTCTACGATTGAGCCGTCTATTTTAGCCTGAAACCTGACCGTATTGCTGAAACTGTTTCCGCCGGTGTTTCTTTGAACTACCAAATCGTTCAAAGCCAAATAGCTTTTGCCGTTATACTCTACTTCCAAAAGGCTTCTTTTTTCAGTCTTATAATTGCCGCTGCAAACAAGCTCGATTGCATCGTCAAGCTTTTCACGCTCAAACTCAGCCAAAAAGCCTAAATGCCCGTAATTTACGCCGATTATCTTGACCCCGCGCCTCGCACATTCCGAAGCAACGTTTAAAATCGTCCCGTCGCCGCCAAGCACAAACAGAATATCAAGCCCGTCCAAATCGCAATAATCATTTACGCAAACACACGTAGCACCGTGTTTTTCAAGCGACTTAGTGATTTTTTCGGAATAAGGCTTGTTTTCGGTCAGATAATTTTTGTTATAATATATACCAGCCTTCACAAGTTTATTATACATCTTTTTATACAAATATGCAAACAAAATACAAACAAAAAGTCTGTAATTTTATAATTTTACAGACTTTATTAAATATTCGATATTTTCAGGCACCCCGCATTTTTCAAGTAAAACAAGATATTCGTGGTTTTTTCCCGCAATTATAGGGGCATTAGTAAGTTTTTTCGGCGCAAGATTGCAACCGCAAGCGAAGTTGTAAATTTTTTCAATTATTCGTTTATGCGTTACGCTGTCCTTGACAATTCCGTTTTTGCCCACCTTCCTGCTCTCACATTCAAACTGGGGCTTTATAAGCGCAATCACTTTTTCGCCGTCTTCAAGCAAGCCGCTTACCGCCTCTAAAATATATGTTAGCGAAATAAAACTTACGTCTATAACAACGCCGTCAAGCCTTTCGCCGAAAATATCTTTGCTGAGATTTCTTGCGTTGAAATTATCTATAATAACTAAGTTTTTATCAAGCAGGCTTTTATCAAGTTGACTTTCACCTACGTCTATGCAGTACACTTTTTTTGCGCCGTACTGAAAAAGGCAGTCGGTAAATCCGCCGTTACTCGCGCCTACATCGGCAAAAACTTTTCCGCTTGCGTCAAAGCCGAAATCTTTAAGTGCTTTACTTAATTTAAACCCGCCCGCCGAAACAAAGCTTTCTTCCGCCTGCAAAAATTCCAGTTTGTCAGTTTGCTTTACCTCATATGATGCGGCGCAGGTTTTTCCGTTTACAAGCACCAATTCGCTTTTTATAGCGGCGGCGGCTTTTGCACGCGAGCCGTACTTTTCTGACAGGTATTTATCCAATCGCATTTTTAATATAGTCCGTAATAGCCTGACAGCTTACGCCGAAATCTTCCATAAGTTCGCATATGCCACCCTGCGGAATAAAGCAATCCTTGTAAGCAAAGTTTTTTATGATTTTACCGCCGACCGCAAAAAAGCCGTTTATCAGCGAGCCGAAGCCGCCTATCAGCATATTGTCCTCAACAGTTACTATAAATTTTTCTTTTAGATTTTTAAGCATCTCGCTATCAAGAGGCTTAACAAAACGCGCGTTGATAACCCTGACCGGAATTCCTTGCGATTCGAGAATTTGCGCCGAGGCAAGCGCCAACGTCACGGGAGTTTCGCCGCAAGCTATAATAGCAGCGCTGCCGCCGCCTGATGTCAACTCTTCCCATTTGCCACGCACTATGGGCGAGTGAGCTTTAAAAATGCGTTTTCCTTCTCTGGGATAGCGTATTGCAAGGGGCGAGTTGAAATTCGCACTGAATTCAAGCATATTTTCAAATTCAACTAAGTCTTTGGGTACCGCGATAGTCAGATTCGGAATAGGATTTAAAAAGGATAAATCGAACACGCCCTGATGCGTTTCGCCGTCCGAGCCGGAAATTCCCGCCCTGTCTATGCACAGGGTTACGGGTAAATTCTGACTGCAGATATCTATCGCAATTTCGTCAAAGGAACGCTGTAAAAAAGTCGAATAAACCGCATAGTACGGTTTCAGATTTTCGGTTGCCATCGATGCACAAAGTATGGTTGCGTGTTCCTCGCAAATACCAACATCGATAGAACGTTCGGGATATTTTTCGAAAAAACCGCCAAGACCCAGACTCGTTGTCATTGCCGCAGTTACGGCAACTATCCGCTTGTCTTTTTCTGCAAGCCGAATAAGCTTTTCGCCAAGAACTTCAGAATATTCTTTTGAAATGCTGTCACTGCTTCCTACTGAAATTCCATGGGTAGCTTCGGGGTTTTCTTCGCAGAACGAGTATCCCTTACCCTTTTTTGAAAGAATATGTAAAATTACCGATTGGGTTTTCAGTTTTTCTTTGACAGCTAAAAGCCTTTCAATCATAACAGAAAGGTCGTTGCCGTCGTAAACCCCATCGTAAGCAAAACCGAACCGCTCAAAAATATTTGCGTGTTTTTCTTTCTTTGCTTTATGCTCATCGTCTGCGCTCAAAACTTCAAGGTATTCGTGAATACTTCCTACGGTGGGCGCGATAGACATTCCGTTATCGTTCAAAACTACGAGTATGCGAGTGTTCAAAAGTCTAAGGCTGTTGAAAGCCTCGTATACGAGCCCGTTGTTGAACGAACCGTCTCCGATAACAGCAATAACGTTAAAATTTTGATTATTGATGTCGCGCGCCTTAGCAATTCCCAGCGCGGCAGAAATCGAAGTTCCCGCATGACCTGTGTTGTAACAGTCATATTCGCTTTCCTCGCGTTTGGGAAAGCCGGATATTCCGCCCTTTTTGCGTATTGTATCAAATTTTTCGTATCTGCCCGAAAGTAATTTATGGGTATAGCACTGGTGACCCACATCGAAAATTACCTTATCATCAGGAAAATCGAAAACGTAATGCATAGCAACAATAAGCTCCACGGCGCCGAGATTAGAGGATAGATGTCCTCCGTTCTTGTAAACCGTGGAGATAATCTTTTGCCGCACCTCTTCACAAAGTAAAGCGAGCTGCGGCAAGGTCATTTTTTTTATTTGTTTTGCAGTAATATTTTCAAGCATTACTTTTCCTTTTTAAAGACCGTGGTGAACTTTGCAAAGCCGAAAACTATTTGTTTATTATATTTTATGGCAAAATGTTTGAAAATTGCTTTACCGCCGACCGTAAGCGCACCTATAACCGCGCTGACTCCGATTGAAGCGATAAGCTCGTATATCTTGCCTGAAAACGCAAAGTGAACTATAAGCGCGGCACCGGCGGCACCGCTGACTATTCCGCAAATATCGCCTATAACGTCCGCAAAAATGCTTGAAAGTTTGGTCGCATTGCGGCAAAAACTTACGGCACGCTTTGCGCCCTTTATCTTTTTGGAAGCCATTGCATGGAACGCTTCAGGCTTGCAGGAAATAATCGCGTTTGCAAGAAGGTCACACACTATATTTACAATCCATAGTACAACAAGTACTATTACGCAAATATAAATAGGACTGTTTTTTACCGAAATTTCAGTTAAAAAACTGAAAATAACGGTAAGCGCAAACGACAAAACCAATACGCCAAGTCCCCAAACGAGCCATGGCGGTATCCTGTGCCTTTTTTTTCGCTTTACTTTTCGATGATTAGAATTACTGTCACTGTCCATAAGTTAAAATTTTTAAAAAATACGCACGTCTCTATGTGCGTAAAAAATAGCGATATAGTGGTTTATATTAAATAAACTTTGCGGCTTAAGGTTCGGTAGGATTTCCCTCATACTCACTCCCCGTCGCCGAAAGAGCAGTTTCCTTTTAAGAGTCTGAACGCGCAGAGCGCATAACCGAATCGCCACTGAGTCCACACCGTAATCTCTAATATAAAATCAGTCTAGAAGCTTTCCTTGACAATAACCACTGAGCTTATCCTCTTTTGCAAAATCAATTTCAAGCGGCAATAGATTTCAACGTCTGGCCATACGCTAAAATCGTGAATCCGCTATCCGCTGACCTCACTCAAGGCAGGCTACTCTGTACCAAGCTTTCGCCTGACAGCAGGTTTATACTGCCGAAAATAAAATTCGACAGCCTCCACGGTAAATGGGTTAGGCTGCGGTATGCCGTTACCAAGCTCCCATAAACCTTTACTCCCAGCATTCACCCACTTTTGGCAAAGTAAGCAAACACCAGAAACTTCATCGATATGCCCTTTAACGGTATTTTACCCCCGTCTTCGCATCAATGAATATTGACTAGAATACTGCACCACTATATCAACGACTATATTTTATCATAAGTATGCGTAAAAGTCAATAGTATATCAACAAATTCTTTGCCGTACGAACGATACAAGGTCCTTTAAAAAGGACGTATCCCCTTCAAACTTCTCTAAAATTCCCGTACATTTGACCGCAAGCACGTCTGCGCGCACCTTGCTTCCGTCAAGCCCGTAAAGCCTTACGCCGGTATATTTCCCCTCGGCGCTGTCCTTTCCGGTACTCTTACCAAGCTGTTCGAAACTGCCTTCAATGTCCAGAATATCATCCGTTAACTGAAACAAATTTCCCAGCACGCTTCCAAAAGTTTTCAGCTCGGAATAGTATTTCCCTCCGCATAATATGCTGGGAACAACCACTGCGGCGATTAGCAATTTTGCCGTCTTATTTTCATAAATAAAATTTAATAGATTTTCATCAACGGTAGTGTCGTTTTCGTGTTCCAAATCTGCCGCCTGACCCGCAATCATGCCGTTAATCCCTGCGCAATCGCAAATAAATTTCGCGGCGGAAACACGGTCGTTTCCGTTAAAACATTCGCCGAACAATAAGGAATATGCCGTATTCAACAAGCCGTCGCCCGCAAGAACGGCGTTACCAACGCCAAAAACCTTATGGTTCG
Source organism: Clostridia bacterium (assembly GCA_029054485.1). Classification (GTDB taxonomy): domain Bacteria; phylum Bacillota; class Clostridia; order Christensenellales; family Borkfalkiaceae; genus Coproplasma. The sequence goes on from JAIDFD010000257.1 coordinate 6,980, forward strand.
TCAACCTGCCGCGTCGGTAATCATCATTGTCCATTTCCGGCAAATCATCGTGAATTAACGAGTATGTATGTATAAGTTCGAGCGCGAGTGCATAATTAGTTAAGCTTGTCCGCTCAACGCCCAATAGCTCGCCTACGGCAAACATAAGTACAGGTCTTAATCTTTTCCCACCCGATTTTAAGCTGTATTTCAAGCTATCGGCTAATTTTTCGGGCTTGCAGTCAAGACGTCCGCAAAAGCCGTCAAGCACCGTTTCAAAATCGGCTAAATAATTATCGTACTTCTCTTTATAAGCGGTCAAATTTCACTCCTCGTTGCTGATAAATAAGTGTTATACATAAGCATAGTTATCGTCATAGGACCCACCCCGCCCGGTACGGGGGTTATATAAGAGCATTTTTCCTTTACTGCTTCAAAATCCACGTCGCCGCAAAGCTTTCCGCTTTCGTCTCTGTTCATTCCCACGTCGACTACAACAGCACCCTGTTTTACCATATCGGCGGTAATAAATTTAGCTCTGCCTATGGCGGCTACAAGCACGTCTGCACCTAAACACTCTTCCTTTAAATTGCGCGTTTTACTGTGACATATTGTTACGGTTGCGTCCGCATTTAAAAGAAGCATTGCCATTGGTTTGCCGACAATATTTGACCTGCCAACAACCACCGCCTTTTTACCGCGAAGATCAACGTTACAGCTTTCAAGCATCTTCATAACGCCGTTGGGCGTGCAAGCTACTATACTGTCTTTCCCTTGGCACAACTTGCCAATATTGTCAGCCGAAAAACCGTCTACGTCCTTGCTGTCGGGTATTATTTTCAACGCCTTTTCGCTATCAAGATGTTCAGGCAGAGGAAGTTGAACGAGAATCCCGTTTATCTTTTTATCTTCCGCCAAAGTGCGCAACAAATTTTCAAGCTCTTCCTGCGACACATCACCCGAAAGATAGTAGGCAAATGATTTAATTCCGACTTCTTCGCATGCCTTTATTTTATTTTTTACATAAATCTGCGAAGCGGGGTTATCGCCCGCAAGCACCACGGCAAGCCCTATATGTCTGCCGTGCTTTTGAGAAAATGCTTCAACGTCTTTTTTTAAATCGATGCGCATTTTTGCGGCGAGTTCTTTTCCATCGATTATTTTATACATTGCCCTTCTCCCTAATTATTTCCGAAAGAATACCGCTTAAAAAGGACGCGCTTTTTGCCGATGAATATTTGGACGCAATATTTGCCGCTTCATTTACGGAAACGGCGTCCGGCACTTCATCGAAATACAAAATTTCGGCAAGAGCAACAAAAAGTATGCTCCTGTCCGCGGGGAACAGGCGCGATTCCGGAAAAAGCTTTGAATGGCTGTCCAGCGTCTTTGCAAACTCTTCTTTATGCTCGTTTATGATCTTTAATATGCTTTCGCAATAAGATATATCCGCATCTGTTAATTTTTCGCCTTTGTACATCGCGCTTTTAAAAGATTCGCCGCAATCGCTGTTGAACTGTCCCGCGAATACTATTTTAAAGAGCGTTTCTCTTGCTGCTGTTCTCATATAAACTCCGTTAAATACAAATATT
>JAIDFD010000258.1 GCA_029054485.1 Clostridia bacterium
GACGTAGCTTAGTTGGTCTATAGCGGCCGGTTCATACCCGGCAGGTCGGCGGTTCGAATCCACCCGTCGCTACCAAAGATAATACCGCGTAACGCGTATTTATATATTTTGACCGGCCCCTTGGTCAAGCGGTTAAGACATCACCCTTTCACGGTGGTAACATGGGTTCGATTCCCGTAGGGGTCACCAGTAAAACAAGGCATTTTCAAACGAAATTGCCTTGTTTTTGCTTATTTTCGCCTATTTTTAAAGATTTTGCCCCAATCTTGCCCCAAATGATTTTTAATCAGAATGTTATTGCTTGCCGCCCTGCACTATTGCCGGGCGGCTTTTTATATGCACCCACGCCGAGCTTACATACTCCCCCACCCTTTCCAGCTCGCCGCGCAAGCGGCTTTTAAAATACTTGCCCGCGGCTCTGATACCGCGCCGAGCTCTGAACGAGCGCGAAAGCCGAGAACGCAACGAACAGCCGCGGGCGCACCGCTTTAAACATACCGCGCCCTCGCGGATAATTCCCGCCGCATACGTTGCTGGGAAAATGCGGCACAGCTTTTGTTTATTTTTCTGTAAAATGTTTGTGGTAAGGTAAAATGTTATAAGTAGACAGAAACCGTACTAATATATAACATAAACCGTACTTTTAAAAATTATAAACTGTACTAAATTTTTTTAAAATAGTACGGTTTTGACAAATCTAAAAATGCGCAAAAAATAAAAAGCCTGATTTTGTTCTAAAAATCAAGCCTTTTGAGGTCGGAAATTCTCTGCACGGCGCATTTTTACGCCTTTGATACCGATTTTGGTTATTTTATTATACAACTATAAGCGCAGGTGTTAGCCTACGCTTTAAAAGTCTAAATCTTCGTTGTTCGATGTGTCGGTTCGGAAGAAACCGGGCGGGAATTTACTCCGCTTTATCCGGTGTTTTACAAAAAATTCTTCAAGCTCGCCGCGTAATTGTTCCGTTTCAGCTTCGAGCTTTGCAAGTTCCAGCGTTTCGTTACCTCTGCTCTTGGTTATTTCGTCAACCTTAGCAACGTAGTTAATATTGATACGTTCAATTAATTTCCGATAATCTTCATATTTGCGCATAAGCCGCGAATGCAATGCCTCAGGCGTTGCTTCCACTCCAAATAAAAGCTTTGAGCTTGCAAGGTCAAGATTTGGATGCTTGACTTGCAATATCTGCGGATTTACCGTGTATGAGCTGCACCCACGCCGGCGGTTGTCGTTGCCGTCCTGTTTTTCACTCTGAACGAGCCCGGCGGCTATGATTTCGCGCACCGAATCGCCCGCCGTACTTTTCGGCATATTTAAAGCTTTGCCTATGCGTTCTTGCGAGCTGATAAACTTTCCATCGGTTTTCGGATTTTCAGCGCCGCGCTTTAACAAAGCCAATGCCAATAAGCGCGAACGGGCAAGGCGTTTCTTGTTTCCGTTAATTTCCCATTCACGCTTTAACCAATAGCGGTCAATTTCTATGTAGTCTTTTTTACTGTACTTTGCTACTATCTCATATCTGGATTGCTTAACAGTTTTAATTAATTTAAGTCGGTTAAGCACTCTAAAAGCTATACAAACGGTTTCTCGCGACATTCCGAATTTTTCGATGAAGTGGTCATAAGTCAGCTTTGCCGGCTCCTTGTATAGCTTGTTCATTGTATGTATTTCGGCAAGAATAAATTGCGCGCTTAAATTGAGCTCCGCAAAAGCGGTTGCCCTACCGTCCTTAGACTTGCCCGTGAACGCTATCGGAAACTCTATATAAGCCGATATGTCCGGGATATTATTTAATTCTTTCCAAGTCAATTCTGACATTGCGCGGTTTCCTTTTTAAACTTCGATTTTTAACTGCTCATAGCCTTGCGGCGGTTTCCTTTTATGCGGGGCGGTGGACTTGCCGTTCGCGCCGCCGAGCCTATGCGCCGGGGCGCAATTCGGGCACCAACAGGTTACGCTATCACGCGCAACCGCCCAACCCGCTTTGCGTGCTTTCTCATCGCTTCTGAAAACAGCGTGAGCGTTGCAGTCATCGCAAGAATAATTTATCTTATCTGTTCTCATTGTTTCGTATCCTTTGACCATGTAAATTGTTAGCCATACCGTTCGAGTAATTCTTCCGCAGTATTTACAAGTAAAGTTGTAGTACGTAGCCCCAAATGAGCTTTATTACCGTCAAGCACTTTATTTAACTCTTCGTAAACCGTTTGCGCAAACTCTACGAAATCTTCTTGAATTTCCTTTTTTTCTGCTGCAAGCCTTGCGGCTTTTACAATGGCAGTTTGTTGCTCTTTATATTCCGTAAATTCTTGTTCAGTCATTTTGATAGTTATAAAAGTTTTCATAATTTACCCATTGTTTTTTCGTTAGTTGTCGCCCATCAGCGCGGCGATGTCGTTTTTTTAACGAACTTTCGGTCGTTTTAGTGCTGTTTTTTGCTCTCGTTGGCTCTAAATCGTTCACGGTGGACGATTTCGGCAACCGCCTTTTAATAATGGCGGGGACACCCCGCACCCCGAATATTTTATTTGTAGTGCGGCGCGGGGCTCTGCCCCGAGTCCCCGATTATTAAAACAGTCCCGCGCGCCCGCGGCTCGCCTTTTTCGGGCGCGCGGGTCTGTTTTTGCTTTTTTTAGCTAAAAAAAGGGTGTTGCCCCTGTCGGCGTTCCGCTCATTGCTCCCGGCGTTACTGTTTCCGACAGCTTCTCGGCGGGCGTGGTCTGCGTGCCTGAGCGGTAGGCATTGTCTGCACATCGTCCAACGTCAGTTGTCCGGGCAGTTGTCCTTTGCCTTGCGGCGTGGACGTTACTATCGGCTTATGCTCTGCGTTTCCCGTTTCGTCTTGCTTTGCAAGCGGTTCTTCGAACGCTTCATTTAAATCCGCTTTGTCAGCCCTTTTTATAATCTTTTTCAGCTCGGCGCGCATTTCGCGCTTAAGCTTGCGTTTAGACAACTTTTTATCGTCCGTTGGCAAGTTCTTGTTGCGCTCGTCCTCGATTTCCTTTTCTTCCGACGTGTGCTGAATGTCGGATTCAAGCTCGGCGCGAGCTTCGATTATATCTTGTGCCCGGTTCGTCAGCGGTTGGAAGATTAAACGCCACAGCCAACAACGCCGCCACGGTTTAAGGTTGCGCTTGCGTTGCTCGATTTCGGCAAGCTTAATATCATAATCGACTTCGCGCATTTTGGAAAGCTCTTCAAGCTCAAAATCGTACTTGCGGCTTAGCGTTTCGCATTCTTTTTCGATTTGATTTGCAGATAAATTTAATGAGCTTTTAACCTGTTTAAATAACTGCTCGTAACGCTCGTGTAGCTTTTCTATATCTTCGTTAAAAGCATATAACGGTTGCTTGCGCTTAGGTTTTTCATTTTGCGCTTTTAAAACGGCGCAAAACTCCGTAAGTGTTTCCGGTGGCGTATCTTTTGGTAAGTTAATGTTTATTTTATTTTTCAAAGTCTTTCCCGTCCTTAGGATAAAAATGTTTTCTGAACGCGTAACCGTCGTATAGCTCTCGAATATTGCCGTTATGTGTATACGTTGTTTCGATATAGCCATCGCTTTTGCCGTTTGTCGATATATATTCTTCGATTGCGCTTGTTTCCGTAAACTCGCGGCAATACCACGTTGTTTTGTAAAGCCGTTTGAAATCGTCAAAAAAATTGATAACCTTGCGCGGCTCTATAAAGCGAGAACCCGAGGCGCGTATATCTTTATGTATCAGAACGGCGCGGGGTGCGGCTAACAACATAATCACCCTATGGTGGCGGCATTCCATAAAAAATTCAAGCTGTCCGTCCGGTAAATTATCGCCCTTTGAGCAAAACTCTCTGTGCGCCTCGTCTAAGGCGATTAAAGGCGCGGGGTATAACGCTTTGTAAGTTTCTTTATCATTGCTTACGCCGATTTCCTTGCCCTTAATGGGTATTGGCTCAAATGCTTTGCCCGTACGCGTTTTCAAATTCTTATATTTTGTGTTTGCATAAACAGGTGGTCTGTCGGGGAATGATAGCGGCGTTATGCGCTCTGCGTTTTCTTCTCGGATAAGCTGTTCGGAAAGTTCCCAGCGTTCATCGCCCTGCGTGTAAAGATAGTCGTCTACAAAGTGTCCCATAAGCGAAGATTTGCCTTTACCTTTCGGTCCGAAAAATATTACGACTTCGCTTTCGGGATTGAGTATTAAGTCAGGCATTACGCGCCCCAAAACTCTTCGATTGTGTCAAGCACGGTGTCGGCGGTTTCTTTGGTGATTTCGCCGAGTATTAATTTAAAAAACGTAGCCGCTTTAAGCGCCTTGATAAATGCGGGTAGCTCTTCGACCGGTTCAACCTTTTTAAGCGTTTCAAGCGTTGCCGCCTTTACTTCTGATTTAGTCATTTCTTTTTAAACTCCTTGATTATTTGTAAGACTATAAGCCCGGTAGCTACGACACCAAAACCGACGGTCAACCAAGTTAAATAAATAAGCATTGGTTCAAATGCCGGCACTTTGTAAACGTAAAATTCGAAAAGACACCGAGAGAGCAGGAACACAACAAACAAAACGGAGAAAACGATACTCAGCGTTTTCATTTCTTCTTGCCTGTCTTTTTGCTCGTGGTGGACTTTGCGGCGGCTGTAGCCTTGCGCCGTTCTGCGGCGGCGACAATACTCTTTATAATCTGCACCGGTGCGCTAATCACCCACCAAAGCCCAGTTAAAATTCCCTTGCCGATAGCAGGAGCCGCACCGGGTACAAATATGCAAATCAGAATTATTACGGCAATTACGCCGACAGCCACCATAACTATAATGCTTATAACCGCATTGCGTTTAGCTTGTTCCAACGGGTTATTGGGTGTCGGCTCGTTGCCGGGCGTGTTTCCGCCCGTCTGTTTGTTGTCTACAACGCCGAGCTTGTACGTCTGCCCGTCCGTTTCAAATTCGAGTTGCAATAACATAACGTCGGAAACCGTTGTATATCTGACGTCTAAATCCCCGACAAACAACGCGCCTGCCGGGTTGAGTACCTGCCAATAGTCGGTTTCGTTGGTTTTGCGATACCGTTGCGTTTCGTAAAAGCTCAATACCCATTGCGTGCTTTTTACGTTGTCGGTTGTGCCTTTGGTCAGATTATAGTCTTTGTTATTTTCGTCCGCTAAAAATTCCGATGTCGTTCTGATACGGTACCAAGCGTATGGGTCGGCGTGAACGATATTCCCGCCGCCAACGTTGCCGCCTTTTTCGCTGTATGTAATTGTTTTTTCGTTCGGTTCGGGGTTGCTCTTAACAATATCAAAATATGTATGGTAGCCGTGCGTTACGGAGTGCGAAAAATTGCTACAGTATTTGCAATTAATAGTCTGCTCGTTAAATTCAAGCTTGACAGACAGAAGCTTGTCAATTTGCTTGTTGGTAGAGAACGCAACGAAGTGCGCGTCTGTTGACCCGTTCATCATTCCGTTCCATTTGATGTTTACGCCGTCCGTATAATTGACGAAACCAACGTATTTGTCCTTAATTTCAACGATTTCCGAAGTCGTCATATGATAGCTTACGGTTTCGCCCGTGCCGGTTACCGTCCAGTACTGACCAACGGCGTAGGGGACTTCCGATACCGTGTTGCCGTTGTCCGTGTTCATATCTAAATACCTGTCCCAAGCGCGCAAAATGTTGGATATGTTATAATACCGCGCCGGGTCTGAATTGACTTTGAAGTCATTTACCTTGTATTTGTAAAACACGCCGGTGCAGTTCTGATATGTAAGCGAGTAGGATTTAAAGCTCAGATTTATGCTATTGTCGGGTTCGCGGGCGATATTAATCGTTTTTGCTTTGTAATCAACCGCTTGTGCGCCCGGTTGGTAGACGTAGACCAACAATTCGCCGTCCGTGCTTTCGGCTATCTGAATTACTTGTAAGCTGTAATCCCCCTTGATTGCCGGATACTCTTCAATATCGAAGTCGCTGTCCTTGGTTAAATCGTCCAATACGTTTGAGTATGCCGAAGCAACGGCGCGCGCATTTAGCGCGCCGTTGCCGCAAAAGAAAGGAATAATGAATAGCAGTGCGCAAATTAACATCGCAAACTGCTTTTTTGTTATTATCATAATAAACGCCCCTTACGGTGTTACAACTATATCGCCGCCGATTTCTACGTCCTCAACGTCAACCCAAAGCGCAGAAAAATCAATAGTGTACGTTTCATAAGAATACAAACAACCAAAATTCACACCGTTAAAAACGTAATCAGCGCGGACGGCTATAAGAACGTCAACCGTGCAATCGCCGTTGATTTCTTTGCAAGCGCTGATAAATGCGTTGTTAAACTTAGTGCTGTCGCTTCCCACGCCAAACATCACAAAAGGCGTTAATACTTGCCAAGTTTTGGCATCGACACCGCAGTCGCCGTAATAGTCGGCAAAGTTAACATCGATATTTTCCGCTTTTAAAAATTGTGTAATTTTGTTAAATAATGTGCTGTTGTATACTAACGAAATATTATCTATGACTATATTTTTGACATCGCCGAAGTATAAGCTGCTTATACCCTCGTAAGCTTCAGCCCACGCACTTGCTGTTATGCTATCACCACCATAAGCTATCGTTGACGGCGTAATTTCGCTACGTAATACGACCTCTTTCAATGTTGCCAACCTTGACACGCTACACGTTGCATACTTAGACGTATCAATGACAGACGTGCACGTTATAGTTACAGCATTTTCCGAGAACACAAACGATGAATAATTCGTAAGCGTAACAGTCGCAATGTTCGAGCCCTCCGAAAGCGGCGTAACCGTAACGTACTGACTGTCGCTTGTCCAAGTTACGCGCTTGTCGCTCGCGCTATTGGGCGTTACCGTTGCGCAAATGGTAACGCTCTGACCATCGGTCATAGTTACGTCTGATACAGCCGCCCGCACAGCGGAAACCGTGCAATCTCCGATAAAGGTCAAACTTGCCGGCATTGAATAAACCACACCGGAGCGCATAAGATTACCGTTTTCGTCTATCGCCGCATAATCGCCCGCCGTAAGCTCATCGCCGTCATCGTCCGGCTTTTCAACTTCTTCCGATATGCCGGCTTTGCCCCACTGTAACGGGTTCCATACGGGCGCGCCCGCGCGTATGCCGACAGCAAGCGATGTTATTACGTACGCCACCCCAAGCAGTAACGCTATCGCGGCTATAATTCCCGCCACGGACTGGAGCGTATTTTTCTTTGCGGCATATCCGCCGCGGTTCGATTTCCTTTTTGCCATTGATTTTTAACTCCTTTTTCGCGTTATTTCGCGAAAAGGCTTTCAAAGGCTCGCGTACGCGCCCGTAAATGGGGCTAAATCGCACGTTAGCCCAGAGCTGAATATTCAGCCGTAAGCCCTTCGCGAAAGCACAGCGTTTCTGTGTTTTATATTTATAAAATAACACAGCGTTTCTGTATTGTCAACAATTTACACAAAATTTCTGTATACTGAAATTTATGGGATTTGCTGAAAGACTTAAAGAATTACGCAATGAAAATCAGTGCACGCAAAAAAAATTAGCGGCATTTTTAGGATTAACCCCCAACACAATTTGCGAATGGGAAAAAAATCGAAGTGAGCCGAGCATTGAAACAATCGTCAAGCTCTCTTCATTTTTTGAAGTTTCTGCGGGTTATCTTCTCGGGCTCGAAGACGACTTCGGCGCACGTTCAGAACAGAACGCCGGAAACGTGATGCACGCGGCGCGCTCGTCCGATGAAACGCGCCTGCTCAATATTTGCCGCACACTATCACCGGAAATGAGTAAAAAGCTTTGGAGTGAG
>JAIDFD010000259.1 GCA_029054485.1 Clostridia bacterium
TAAAAATACTGAGCGACCCTTTTTAAGAGAGCTTAAATTCAGTAACTTGAAAAGTAAAAAGGTATTGGTGTTTTTTATAATTTTTTCCGCCTTTTGCTTTTCGGCAATGGTTCAGATGTCGGTTGGAATGAGAGATTTTTCCGGTACAATGATGGTTGTTATTATGCTGTTGATGGGCTTAGTGCTGGCATTTACTATGCTGTTTTTATCGCTTTCAACGGTCGTAAAGGGAAACGCGAAAACAATCGCAATGATGCGCGTTTTCGGTTATTCGGATAAGGAGTGCCGCGGCGCACTTTTAAACGTTTACCGCCCTATGGCGCTAATCGGGTTTGTTATAGGAACGCTCTATCAGTACGCACTTTTGAAAATTATGATAGAAATAGTTTTTAAAGAGATGGCAGGAATGGCAGACTATAAATTTGACTATATCGCAATGCTGATTACTTTCGCAATATTTGCGGTTGCCTATGAGTTGACGGTGTTTCTGTATTCTTTAAGAATAAAAAATATGTCGATAAAGGAAGTTATGATTTAGCATAAACCTTGACTTGTAGCTGATTTGGGGTTATAATACAAACAGGAGAGGTTGATATGATTTGCTGGTACTGTAAAAATTTAATACCCGATGATGCTCACGTTTGTCCGTATTGCAGAGTAGCTGTGGCAAAACCCGCGAGCGAAGAATTCAGACAGAACGGTTATGTCAATCCCTATGAACAATATTATCATAACTATCAGTTGCCCCAGCAATTGAACCCGGCAAGCACAGGACAATATTATCAGGGTATGGGCGGTATGCAGATGCCTCAATATCCCGCCTCGCCGAATATGCCTATGCAAAATCCATACGCGCCTTATCAGGTGGTCGGCGTGATTTATCCGCAGGCGCAACAACCGCAGAAAAAAGTTTGGGTCAGACCCCAAGAGGATGAAAAGCCCGAAATCGAGGACGTAGTAAAGGACGAGCCTGTTGTTATTTTGGATCAGTCCGACCTTAAAGGACGTTACCCTGCAAGGGCGGCGCACAGACTTAACGAAAATAAAAAAGCGGAAGCAGAAAAAGCTGAAGCTAAAAATGCAGAAGCGGAAACCACGGCGGTTGATGAGCCCAAAAAGAAAAACGTAATAGCAATCGTTGGACTTGTATTTGCTTTTATTTTACCGCTTATAGGTCTTATTCTCAGTTGTATAGGCGTTGCCCGCGCAGAAACTAAAAACTATGACAAATGCGGTCTTGCCATAGGCGGCGTAGTCGTAAGCATAGTTCTTATGATTGCTTACCCCGCGCTTATGTTTATTTTCAGTGAACCGCTTTTGACAATGTTAGGATTTTAAAATAAATTAAAACGGACGGAAAACCGTCCGTTTTTTTAATTGTTTTCGGCTAAAAATTTAATCATACATTCGCAGGGCTTGCCGTCTTTGCCGTAACCCGTGTCGTTGCACTTTTTGCACGAATAGCGGGGGGTGAAGTCGTCTTTGTCTATGCCCAGCTCGTTAAGCCGTTTATCGCCGTCTGCTTCGAGTTTTGCGATTTTTACATTAAGCTCTTCGGCTTTTGCCGCGTCTTTTATTTCCGCAAATGCAAGCTCTATTGCAAGCTCGTTGAGTTGTCTGTGAATATCGCCATATATCTCGTCCGAAGTGGCGGTGCGGAGTGCTTGTTCCGCTCTGTCCTCGGCGGCATGTCTAAGTTCGAAGAAGTGCGCTTCCGCCGCCGCGCGTTCGGCGCGGGTATCGGTGGTTGCGGGCTTGAAAGATGATTGCTTAGTAATCTTTTCAACTTCGAATATCCCGTCCGATTTCCAGCCCGAAAGCACACCGTTTATATACGCTACGGGGTTGGATTTTCCCAATGAAAATTTTGCAGCCTCCAAAATCATTGCGTCCGAAAAATTCCAACTCCGCCAACGCGCAAGACTTTCTCTGTCCCAGTTTATAATTTTTCTTGTAAGGCCGCAAGCGGTCAAAATTTCTTTTATAAATCTGTCGTCTGCGTCAAGCTTTCCAATGTATTCGCCAACGCTCTGGTCGGTCACGATACCGTCTTTGTACAGTCCGCAGACAAACTCGTTCATATCTTCAAACGACTTCATATTGTGCTTAAAGCAATAGTTTGCAACCGATTTCAGGCAGAGGAAGGAGTAGCCGTAGTTGTACCAGACGTTGACGTAATTTTCAATATAGGGCGCGGAGTTTTGCATATACACGCCGAGTGCGCGCGCAATTTCCAAAGTGGCGGTGTAAACCGAGTTTTTGTTTTTGCAGTAGTCCTCGATTTCTTTTACGTCAAACTTCTTGTTTTTGTAAAGCTCACATAAAGCATCGTCAAGTTTTTCAACCGTCTTTGCTTTAAAATGCTTTGCACAGCAAATTATAGCCTCGTCCTCAAACTGGAACTCGTGAGCCCATTTTTTATAAAGTTTATCATCGTCTATATCGGGTTTTCTGTTAATTCCGGCAGAGGCGAAAATTTTAATAAGCGAAGGGGTGGAAGAAGTGAATGCGGACAGCTTTTCGTCTACGCGTTTCACCGTGGTGACTTTTTCGTCCGCAAAACTTTTTGCCACTTTTTTAATATACTGGTAATTGATTTTATCTCCGCGCAAATTCACACAGTAGTTGATTATCATAATCAGCGCGTTTTGCTCGAAGCCGTATTCTTCCAACAGGAAAAAGTATTCCCTGAACTCGTGAGGCGAAATCATTCTGCCCTTTATCACGTTTTGCACGTTTTTCGTGAAATCGGCATATTTTTCGGGCTTGAATTTCTTGGGCGCGCCGCTCAAATTTTCTGCTTCGAGAATTTTTACTTCAAACGGCGAGCGTGAGATTATAGCAACGAGTTCAAGCTCTTCAAGATACTCGTAGTAGTTTATAACTTCTTCCTCTGTGAGAGAAAGGTTTTGCGCAATATCCTGCACTGTATAAGAATTCAGTCCGTTCTGAAAAATATAGAGCGAAAAAAGGTATACCTTGACCGAGTTGGGGTCTAAGTGGGGCATATATTTAGTTATAAATTTGTTTTCGATGCTGGTAAAAGAATTCTTTTTCAGCTCGTCCGAAACCGAAATCAAAGCCATTTTTTCAAACTCCATTTTAACGCTTGATTTATTCTTTCAAAAGGACTATAATGTTTGGGTAAAATATATTATAAGTGTAATATCGAAAAAAATCAAATACATTTGTCGCTTTTCGGTGCAAATTTTCGTTATTTGGTTTTCATACGGTTAAAGGAGAAAAATTGCCTAATATTCTGACCCCTTCGACAATCTGGAATAATTTTGACGATTCGCTTGAAGTTAATCCCGTAAAAATAGGCGAAAAGGTTGCCGATGGCGTAAGGTATGAGAGAATAAGCTTTTTGGGCAGGGAAACGGGAGACGGAAGAGTCAAGATTTTCGGCGTTTTTGCAAGCGATGAAAATAGCCCTGCAAGCGAAACGGTACTTGTTTTACCCGATAGTTGCGATAGCGTGGACGAGGGGCTTTTGAAACTGTTTGTTGATAAGGGCTATTCTGCGTTTATGGTCGATTACCGCGGGGAATGGGAGGATAGCGAGCTTGCGACCCTTTACCCCGAAAATGTATCATATGCAAATACGGCGCGTTGCGGAAGAAGCAAAGATTTCGTAGACGACTCGGCGGATAAAACCAGCTGGTACGAGTGGGTTGCGGTCGGAATTTACGCCCGCAAATATCTTGTTTCAAGACTTGGCTCTGAAAATATCGCCTTAGCGGGAATCCGCGATGGCGGCGAAATTGCGTGGAAGCTTGGCTCTGTCAAAGAATTTTCGTGTATTATAACTGTCTGCGCGGCGGGCTGGAAGGCTTATTCCGGCGTTGGTAAATACGATACCGAGGACGTCAAAATGGACGAGGAAAGATACCGTTTTATCGCCGGCGTTGATTCTCAGGCTTATGCACCCAACGTCAAGTGCCCCGTTTTGATAATGTGTTCAACAAACGACAACCGCTTCGACTACGACAGGGCTTTTGATACTTTTTCGCGTATCAATTCCGCGTTTGCGGACGACAGCGTAATAACTTATTCCGTGCGTTGCGACTCATCGATAGGCGTAAGAAGCTCGGCGGATATGTTCTTATTCCTTGACAAGCATTTAAAGCACCGTCAGGTATTTATACCCAAAATGTCTGAAATAAACGTGTCCGTAGACGAAGAGTGTAACCTCGTTGCCACCGCGTCTTTCGACAGTCAGGGTATTGTAGACGAATACGGAATGTTTATGGCGGAGGATTGCAAGGATTCCGCCGTGAGAGAGTGGACGCAGTGCAGATACAAGAGCAAAGTTTCGGGACATGAACACGATTTTTATCTTGACGTCTACGAAGGGACTTCAACCGTCTTTGTGCTTTGCTATGCGCGTTATATAAACGGCTTCACTATCTGGTCGAAGATTGCCGTTAAAAAGGTAAGCGGTTTGTTTAAGAACAGCCAAAAGAAATGCCGCGTTATGTACTCAGGCAAAAACGGGATTGACTGCTTTACGGTAGCGGCTCCGCGCTCGCAGGCGGTTGGCGGAATGTTTTTTGTTGACAGTATTATGGTGCCGCAGTTCGTTACAAAAGAGCGCGGTATAGGCGGTATTTACTCGCCTTGCGGTCTTACGACTTACAGAATGAATACTCCTAAATACGCGCCCGATGCTAACAGCGTTCTTAAGCTCGACTTTTTCTGCGATGAAACCGCAGAAGTTTTGTTCGTTCTCGAAGACGTTGAAAACGGTCAGATATATAAATACGGTCAAAGCGTATTAGGCGGTGTTTGGCAGACAATAATTATAGAGAGCAAAAATTTCAAAAATATAGACGGGGAGCAACTAAACGATTATATTCACAGCTTAAAGTTTTGTATAACATGCGAAAAAGAATATGCTGTAAATAATTTAATGTGGCTTTAAATATATGAACGACACAAACTCCGGTCTTTATAAAAAGCGCGGGCACAAAAAACTTAATATTATACTCAACGTTTTAATTGCAATCGTTGTCATTGTGCTTATATGCGAGGTTGTGTTCGTTACAAGCTTTACAGGCGTTTACGTTGTGGATAAGTCAATGCAACCGACACTCTACGGCGCGGTTTCAAAGGATGTTGCGGGCGGTGACTATCTCTATTTGTCAAAGCGGGCAAAGCCTACTTACGGCGATATAGTCGTGGTTGAAAGAGACGATGCGGACCCTCTTATAAAAAGAGTAATTGCTTTGGGCGGCGACAGTTTAAAACTGGATAGAGGTGTGTTATATATAAAGTACGGCGGCACAGATGAGTTTGTCCTTGTGGAAGAACCTTACCTTGCCGAAGAAAACAATTCCCCTGAAAACAGTAAAAATACTTTTTACAACACCGAAGAAGGTTATTACGTTGAAGAGGGAAAAGTGTTTTTAATGGGCGATAACAGAAACGTAAGTTACGACAGCAGAGAATTGTACGCTTTTGACGTGTCTAAAATTTACGGAGTAGTAACGAGCTGGTCGCTGAAACATAAAAAATTCTTCACGGTTTTGCATAAATTTTTTGCGTTTGACATTCCCCAAGCGTTTAATTGCAGTAAATAAAAATAAAGGTAATCAATGAAAAGAAGCGAAGTAAAAGAAA
>JAIDFD010000026.1 GCA_029054485.1 Clostridia bacterium
GATATAACTGGTATCGTAAGCTGAAACAGAGTAACCGATATAGGTTGAAAGTACGCTTGTATCCGTTGTATAGGTAAATTGCAGTTCGTTTACCGCGCTCATTGCCTTGTACTGAGCGGTTTCGGGATTGAGCAAATCTTCCTTTTTGAAAGTACCCAAATCCACTTTTCCGCTTGCATAGACGAATTTGGAATAGTCTATTTCATCTTCATCGTCCGCTTTAAAGAAATCGTTTGTATTGTAATACGCCGAATTTCCGTGCGCGGGGGTGTATCCGTTATCAAACGACACATTGTCGCCGCCGAGTACATAGTTAATATATGCCGAAAATTCTTTGAGCATACCGTCGATATTAAGTTTATTGCCGAGCAAGGTGTAACTTCCGTCATCGTTCTCGAAAACTCTGCCGTTATAGGGATAACTTCCGGTATACGCCTGCAATTTTTTGTATCTACCGCCCTCGTTGCTGTCGGTCAAATTGTCTTCGAAGAAAAGCCAGTTGCTTGCGCCGTTGGTATAAATAGGCAAGTCGCTATCGGTCGCATCGAACGCGTACTTTGTTGCGCCGTTGAACCAAGCCGAACGCTGGTCTACAGTCTTTATATCTTTGAGAAGCTGATTTCTTTCGTAATAATAGAAATTCTCGTCCAAATCATCGTTATCAGAGGCAGTGTAAATCGAGTTAAGCACTGCAAGATCCGCACTCTGCAACGCATCGAACGGAAGCAAAATGTTGTACACAAAACCGTATTTGCCGTAGTTGGTACCGTCGAATTTGTCGCTGTCGTCTGTGTTGGGGCTATACAACAGGAATGTATCGGACGACATATTGTCAATCGCGGATTCGAAATCAGCAGCCGTTGCGTAATCCCTCGTCTGTTGCTTTACAAGCTCTTCGTAAATGTATTGCATATGCGAAGTAAGTTCGGTATCGCCCTCTTTCAGCTTGTCTTCAAGGTCTTTTTCGTAGTCGTTGAAGTATTTTGTAACCGCGCGGGCCTTAAGCTGGGTAAGATATTCGTCCTGAATATAGTCCAGCCCCATTATGTCGGTAAGATCTTCGTCCTCGTCAATAAGATAATTGTTGATAAGGTTGCTTATAAAGCTGTTGTAAGCTCTGAGTCTTGTAAGTCTTGTAGTGCCGTCGAGCGCGTCTTCCTGATATGCTCCGCTGTCGGCAAGAAGATAACCCTGAAATCCTGTATATACATAGTAATCGAGCCCGCCGTCGGTGCCGTGGGGATAATAGTCCTCCTGCTCCACGTTGAGATTTACGGGAGTTGTGCGTGTATCCGTACCAACGTAATCCTCGTCCTCGTCTATTACGATTTTTTCGTAATTGTCGATTGCAGAGTTGAGCGAGGTATAAAGCGAATAGCGCGCGAGAAGAACCTCATCGCTGTAAACAACGCTGTCCGTACCTACGTTTTCACTGCCCAAAAGATACTCGTATCTTTCAACATCGGTATTGTATCCGAGGAAAGTTTCAAGCGCGTTGCTATCCTCGCTCTGCGATAAAAGTTCTAAAGTGCAGTACTGGGTAAGAACCGCGTTTTCCACGAGCGCGTCCAAGAGCATATTGAAAGTATCTTCATAAGACGTGCCGCTCTGAATGTACGAGTAGCCCACATTTAAAAAGTATGAAACCAAATCTCTCTTCATAATCGAAGTCGAGGTTACGGCGTCTTTGTATACTTCAAGCTCGGCGGGGAACTTGTCCGAACGCGAAACGTCAACCTCGCAAATGACCTGTTCCATATCCTTTTGGTTATCCGAGGATACGAGTGAACAGCCCGTAAAGGTTGCGGTAAGCGCGATACACGTTGCAAGTGCGGCAACTGCCGCTGTTTTTTTCTTCATAATGTTATCTCCTGCTATCAGGTAGCGATAAAATACCAATTCCCATTATATAATATTTGGAACGCGATAGCAAATAATTTTGGCGGAATTTAAGTAAAACTTATAGCAAATTTTAAAAATTTTGTCATTTCAAGCATTGTTTTGGTCGGACTGCGCCTCGGTCTGAAAATAATCAGCGGCGCTTTTGCCATTGAAAGTTTTACGCTGTCTTTAAAGTTATCCAGTGCTGCGGCAAGTCTTTTATCGTTTAAGGAATTTATGGAAGGAAGTTCAAACGATCCCTCCGTACCGTCCACACATATTTTTTTGACGTTGAACTTGGTTGCGTAAGATTTTAACACGGCGATAATAAGAAGATTTAAAACCTCGTCCGGCATAGGTCCGTAGTTGTCCTCTATCGAAAGGCAGACGCGCTTATAATCTTCGACCGAGCGTATTTCGGCAATCTGTTTATAGCAGTCCATTCTGCCCGCGCCCGACTCAACGTAGCTCTCGGGTATGTATGCGGTAGCCTTAATTTCAAGCTCGGCTGTGTACGCGCTTTCGCCCGTAAGCTCTTCCTTTAACAGTTTAGAATAAAGCTCGTAACCGACCTTATCCATATGTCCGTGCTGTTCCGCGCCGAGAACGTTGCCCGCGCCGCGGATTTCCAGATCGCGCATTGCGACCTTGAAGCCCGAGCCGAGTTCTGTGAACTGCATTATCGCTTTCAGCCTTTCAGCCGCGTCCGAAGTCAAAACCTTTTCGGGCTTGAAAGTAAAATAAGCGTGCGCAAGGCGCGAGCCGCGCCCTACCCTTCCGCGAAGCTGGTAAAGCTGTGAAATGCCCAGTCTGTCAGCGTCTATTACGATAATCGTATTTGCGTTGGGAAGGTCTATTCCGTTTTCGATTATGGTCGTTGTGACAAGTATGTTTTTTTCACCGCGGTAGAAAGAGAAAACGCTGTTTTCAAGGCTATCCCGCTCCATTCTGCCGTGGGCGTAACACACCTTACCCTCAGGCACGATTTCGGCAATTTTGCCCGCGAAAGACGAAATTGTTTCAACCCTGTTATAGAGAATAAACAGCTGACCTCCGCGCGATAATTCTCTTATGCACGCATCGCGGATAAGCGCCTCGGTTTCCTCTACCACATAAGTCTGAACGGGCAGTCTTTTCTGCGGCGGCGTATTTATCGTGCTTATATCCCTTATGCCAGAAAGCGACATATGCAGGGTGCGCGGAATGGGCGTTGCCGTCATTGTAAGGCAATCTATATCCGACTTTAAATGTTTAATCTTTTCCTTGTGTTCAACGCCGAAGCGCTGTTCCTCGTCCAGAACAAGCAGTCCTAAATTATCGAACTTGACGTCGTCGGACAAAAGTCTGTGCGTTCCGACTATAAAATCGATATCGCCGTCTGCAAGTCTCTTTAAAGTTTCAGCCTGCTGTTTGGGGGTCTTGAAGCGGTTTAACTTTTCAACCCTTACGCCGAAGTCCTTAAATCTTTCCAGCGCGGTATTGAAGTGCTGTTCGGAAAGTACGGTGCCGGGACACATCAGAGCCGCCTGCCTGCCGCCGAGTACGCAGAGGTAAACCGCGCGGAGCGCGACCTCGGTCTTGCCGAAACCCACATCGCCGCAGAGAAGTCTGTCCATAACTTTTTCGGAACACATATCCGCTTTTATCTCTTCTATGGAAGCAAGCTGGTCGGGTGTTTCCTCATAGATAAATGCGTCCTCGAACTCCTGCATCATTACGGAATTTTCGGGGAATTTAAAGCCCCTTTTCTCGCCGCGCTCTTTATAAAGCTGTTTTAAATCAAAAGCGAGTGCGCGTATCGAACGCTTTACCCTTTCCTTTATCCTGTCAAAATCCGCTCCGCCTATTTTTGAAAGGGGCGGATTTGTTTCACCAACGTATTTTGACAGTACGTCCATTTGTTCAACGGGAACATACAAAACGTCTCCGCCCTTGTACTCTATTGCAACGTATTCCTTTATTCCATCGGTGGTTTCTATCTTTTTAGTGCCAGTAATTTTGCCTATGCCGTGTTTTTCGTGTACTGCATAGTCGCCTATCTCGGGCGCGGTGAACATATCGCCGCGCTTTCTCTTTATGCGCTTTGTCACCGCTTTTGTGTATAAGTCACCGCTTCCCAGAATTACAAGCTTGCTTTCGTGTAAAATCAAGCCGTGGGGCATTTCCTCTGATGTTATCGAAACGCCTCGCAGGGCTTCAAGCCTGTCGGGAACGGGATAAACGGGCAAATACTCGTCCGTTAAAAGCGCGGCAAGTTTTTCATATCTTTGTATGCCGCCCGTATATATAAGAACCCTGTAACCGCTTGAAAGCCAATTCTTCAAATCGGTTATAAGCTGAGGCATTGCGTTGAGATAAGAAGGCGCGGGCGATGAAGTGAAGTTATAGGTCTTTAACGGCGCGAAAAACTGCGTGCTTGTAGTAAACGTCTGCAATGCAAGACAGCGGAACTTTTTAAATCCCTCGTAAAGCGCTTCGGGAGCGATTAACTGCGCCAGACTGAAATTGAACGCTTCGCCCGCCTTTTTAAGCTCCTGAACGCGTTGGGAATGTTCTTTATAAATCCCGTTCATTGTATCGTTAATCAGCTTGCACTCATCGAACACTATAATCGTGTCTTTATCGAGAATATCGAATACGGTACGCGCACAGCCAAGCAGCGGCATAACGAACGAAGCCCCGGCAAAGGGCGCGCCCGAATCTAATTTGATAAAAATATCGTCCGAAACCGCTCTTGCACGGCGCAAAGCTTCAGACGGGCTGTTTTTAAGGCAGTCTGAAATTTCCGCTTTTACTCTTTTTATATCCTCGGCGGTATAGCTCACGTCTGTTGCGGCGACTACGCATACGGCTTTCACCTCTTCAAGTCTTTCACCGCTCGTTGTATCGTAGGGGCGGATTTTTTCAACCGTATCTCCGAAAAAATCTATGCGGACTGGATTGTCGCAGTTTATCGGGTACAAATCGAGAATATCGCCGCGCACCGCAAACGAGCCTTTGCTGTCAACCGAGTATTCGCGCGTGTAGCCCATTTGCACAAGTTTTTGCGGAATTGCGGAATAGTCGTAATCCCTGCCGACTTCGAGGTTTATAAAATCTATCTGCGCGGGAAAAAGCTGCATTACGCTTTCAACGTCCGCAACAACTACGCGCGCGCCCGAACGCATCGAGTGTATTGCCGAAAGTCTTTTATACAGCGCGTCTTTGGAAAGCGCGTCCTTGTATAAAATTACCTCGTCTTTGGCGCATAGGTGCGCACAGCTTTTGCCCGAAAGCGCGCTGATAGACGAGTACGCTTTCGCCGCGGAAACGCCGTCCGAAGTTATGTAAAGAATTTTTTGCTCAGGCAGAGCCGACAGCAGATATTTATGAGGTTCGGAAACGCCGAAAACCGCCGTCGGAGTACCGAGGCGGACATCGTTTCCGAGGGAATCGTAGTTCCCTCCTAAATTGCGGTAGGTAAAGAATTGTTCCAAAATACTTACCTTTTATTTTATTAACCGTTGTACGCGGTCATAACAAGTTCTGTCTTTTCACCTTTGGCAAGCGCGATTGCCGCGTCCGCCGCACGCTGACAGGCGGCGACAAACAACTCGTAGTCTTCCTTTCTGACTTCCGAAAGGACGTAGTTTATTATAGGGATATTCACTTCGCTGTCGCGGATACCTATTCTTATTCTGACGAAGTTCGAAGTATTTATTTCGGAAATAACCGAACGCATACCGTTGTGCGTTCCCGCGCTTCCCGAGGGGCGTATTCTTACCGTGCCCTTGGGAATATCGTAATCATCGTAGATTATAACAAGGTCATCGGCAGTTGCCTTGTATTTTGCAAGCAACTGCTTAACCGCTCTGCCGCTTAAATTCATATAGGTAACGGGGCGCGCGATTATTACCTTTTCGCCGCCGATATTACCCTCTGCCACCCAGCTCTCACATTCCTTTTTCTTGAATTTTACGTCCAGCTTTGCGGCAACGTCGCCAACGGCGATATAGCCCATATTGTGAAAAGTTTTTAAGTACTTTTCTTCGGGATTACCTAAGCCCACGATAATTTTCATAGCTTTCCTTTTTAAATCAAACGCCACAGCGTACTGTGGCGGTTTGTTATCAGTCGTATATTTTTGACATAGGTCTGTCGAGATAAACGTTTTCGATTGCCGAAGCGAATATAGGCGCGGTGGTAATCATTTTGAATATCGGCAGCATCTTCTCTTTGGGAATGTTGATAGTATCGAGCATTGCAAGCTCAGTAATAGGCGAAGCCTTCAATCTGTCGATTGCGGGACCTGATAAAACTCCGTGCGAACAGCAAGCGTAAATCTCTTTCGCGCCTGCTTCCTTCAACGCTATCGCGCCCTGCACGATTGTTCCCGCGGTATCTATCATATCATCGATCATAAGGCAGTTTTTGCCTTTTACGTCGCCGATAATGTTCATAACTTCCATAACGTTCGCCTTGGGGCGGCGCTTGTCGATTATCGCCATTTTGGCGTCCATACGGGTTGCAACCTTTCTTGCCCTCGCAACCGAACCGATATCGGGCGAAACCACCACGAAATCATCATCTACTTTGGGTTTGAAGTGGTTATACAGCGTAGGTCCGCCGACAAGGTTGTCCAGAGGAATATCGAAGAAGCCCTGAATTTGCAGACAGTGCAAGTCCATTGTGAGAACCCTGTCCGCACCTGCCGACGTGATAAGATTGGCAACGAGCTTTGCCGTAATGGGTTCGCGCGAACGCGCCTTTCTGTCCTGACGGGCATAGCCGAAATAGGGGATTACGGCGGTAATTCTTCCCGCACTTGCACGCTTTGCCGCATCAATCATTATGAGAAGCTCCATAAGATTGGTGTTTACGGGCGAGCTTGTGGACTGGATAAGGAACACGTCTTTGCCGCGGATTGACTCGTCGTAGCGGACGTAAATCTCACCGTCTGAAAAATGGGTTACTTCCATTTGTCCGAGCGAAGTATTGAGCTGTTTTGCAATAGCTTCCGCAAGGGGCTTGTTTGAATTACCAGTAAAGATTTTAATTTCGTTACCGTGGTTAATCATTTGGGTCTTAATTCCTCCGATTTTACTTTCGTATTCAAAGAGAGTTTTCCCTCTCGTTCGTTCCTTTGGTTTTGCGCTCCGTATACCATTTTATTATCATACGGCTTTAAAGTCAACTTAAATCGCCGAACAATTTGCCTATGGAAGTATTTTTCAGTTTTCGTGTTTTTCTGACTTTCTTACCCGCGTAAAGAAAGCGGAAAGAATTGCCGCACATTCCTCTTCCATAACCCCGCCCTCCACTTCTATGGTGTGGTTCACAAGGTTTGAAGCGGCGAGCTGAGCCGTCATAGAACGTCCCTTGCCCTCGGGCGCGCCGTAGTACACCTTTTTAATACGCGCGTTGAGCATTGCGCCGAGACACATAGGGCAGGGCTCTAACGTGACGTAAATCTCGCACTCCGGTATGCGCCAGCTTTTCAGCTTTTTGCACGCCTTTTCAATCGCCTCTATTTCGGCATGAGCGGTCGCTATCTGTTTTTTTGTTCGCTTGTTGTGTCCGCGCGAAATTATTTTTCCGCCGCACACCACAACCGCGCCGATGGGCACCTCGCCCTCGTCCATAGCTTTTTGCGCGCATTTAAGCGCGGCTTGCATAAATTTATCAGCCATATTTATCCGTAAAAATTCTGAGTGCTTTAAAACACTTCTTCAAATATTTTAAATCTGTTATCGGGTGTTCGAGGCTGTCCGCCCCGCACTCTATGGTGTAAGCGGGAATACACAGCTTTTTTATACACCAGTCCTTATATCCGCCCGATGAGCCGTAAATCTTTTTCGGCTCGTAGCCCGTAGCCTGCTTTAAAATTTCCGCTCCGCGTATATCGCCCTTACCGTCGAACTCCCAGTAAATTTCTTCACCCTTGGTGTGAAAGCTGAGAGTTACGTAGGGGCGGATTTTTTTTGTAAATTCGCGCAGAGCTATAGTTTCCACTTCGGAAAACGGAAAATCGCCTATGCAGTTTTCACTGCCGCGCAAGCGGGTGTTCAGTCTGCCTGTTCCCCAGTTGGCGTCGAAGTTGCAGTTTAAATCAACGCCCCGCGCGTTCGCCTTCCATAGCGGGTGTGAGCCTTGGCTGTACTGCGCGCCGTCCGGATTGACGAGCGGAATTATCCACCCGCCTCCGCTTTTTAAGCCTAATTTAATATGCTTTAATGCGAGCCGTGCGGTAATCCACTCCCTGCCGTGAATGGCGTAGGTTGAAATGAACTGCCTGCCCGTAAGACTTCCCACGTGCATTGCAAAAATTTCTTTGCCGTGGAACGAGTAGCCTATAACGCATTTTTTGCCGTCGTAGCTTTGGTAAAATTTTTTGACTTCTTCAAATATCACACAATAAAGTATGATTTTGTTATTTGTGGTATTCCCCGCCGCCGTTAATCATAAAACTGCGGTACAGCTGTTCAAGCAGCACAACCCTCATAAGCTGGTGCGGAAAAGTCATATCCGAAAAAGAAAGTTTAAGATGCGCGGCGTTTTTTACACTGTCCGAAAGTCCGCACGAAGAGCCTATTATAAAGGTAAATCTTTCCCCGTTGTCGCAGAGAGTTTTTACATAATCGGCAAGCTGTTCGCTTGAAAATTTTTTGCCCGCTATGCAAAGGGCGATAATTTTTCCCTTTGCCGCACGCAAAATATTTTCGCCCTCGTCCGAAAGGTTTTTGCCCTCGGCGATTTCGCGCACTTCCACCTTTGCAAAGCGCGAAAGCCGCTTTAAATATTCGTCCACCGCCGCGCGGTAAAACTCTTCTTTAATCTTCCCTACGCAAACTACGTCTATCTTAATCATTTAAGCACACCCGAACAGCGACAATATCCATATAAGGCTGAACACCGCAATTCCCGCGGCGGCGAAGATATAGAATTTTGCAACGCCATGTTTTTCACCCTTTTTAAAAGGCTTTTTATCGAGAAACAGCCAGACAAGCCCGCCGGCAAGCGCGACAACCGCAAACACGATTACGACTATATTTGCCGTGTCCGACATAATAAGGTTTCCGTCGGCATCGAAAAGATTGCACGCGGCGAAAATTACTATTATTCCGTTATTTATTAGGTGCATAACGATCGACGGCAAAATCGAACCCGACTTCACCGCAACGAAAGCGAGCATAAACCCGACTATAAACTGGTATACCGTCTGCTCGGGCGAGCCGTGAAAGAGCGCAAAGCAAAAGCCGACTGTAAATACAGTTGCGATACTGCCCATACTCCTTTCACAGCAATTTAAAATTACGCCGCGGAACAAAAACTCTTCCATAAGAGCGGGCAATATAGCCATTACGATAAATGCGGGAATAATTTTCGCGCCGCTTAAATCGGGGTAATAGCTTGAACTTTCTCTGGGCTTATAACCGCACAGCTCAAAGAGCTTTACAACGTAAGTGTTTACCGGGCTTACCGCAAATAAAAGTCCGAATATGAGCAGTGCGCCGATAATGTAATATTTGGGCTTGCACTTTACGGGGAACAC
>JAIDFD010000260.1 GCA_029054485.1 Clostridia bacterium
CTTTATAACAATAAAATCAAAGACATAGTCTTTTCATACGACAGGGTATTATCCTTTGAGGGCGAAACGAGCGTATACGTTCAGTACACTTGCGCAAGGGCAAATTCAGTGCTTTCAAAGAGCGGTGGCAAAGAAACACTGCCCGAAAATTATCATCCCAACGCGCAGGAGTTTGAAGTGGTAAAAACGCTTGCCGCTTTCCCCGAGGTGTTGAAAGAAGCGGCTGAAAAATACGAACCCTGTTATATTGCGCGTTTTGCCGTAGACCTTGCGCAAAAGTTTAATAAATTTTATATTGACTGCAAAATTTTAACCGCTGAGGGCGAAGCCAAAGATTTTAGGCTTGTGCTTACCCGCGCAACATTATCGACTCTCAAACGCGCATTGGCAATACTGGGAATAGGTGTTCCCGAGAAAATGTAATTATGGTTAAGGGAATTATTTTTGATTTAGACGGCACGCTTTTGAACACTATAGGTGATATTCACAAGGTTTTGAACGAGTGTCTGACTGCGTTCGGACTTGAAAATATCAGCGTTGAAAGATGTGCAACTCTTATAGGTCACGGTGCAAAAAAATTAGTTCAGGATGCTGTCTGTGGCGAAAAGTGGGAAGATGTCTACAACTTATATGCAAAAAAATTCAGCGAGTGCGAGAATGAATTGACAGCATTGTACGAGGGCGAAGAGGAAGTCCTTAGCGAACTTCAACGCCGCGGGATTAAACTTGCGGTGGTCACAAACAAGCCCCAGCGCGCAACCGAAAATGTCTGCCGTAAGCTGTTGTCAAAGTTCGGTTTTTGCGTATTGTTCGGTCAGAACGGGGATTATCCGTTGAAGCCCGACCCTACCGCAACAATAAAAGCGGTCGAAATTATGGGACTGAAAAAATCCGAGTGCATTTTTTTCGGTGACGGCGAAGCGGACGTGCAAACGGCAAAAAATGCGGGGCTTGATTGCGTTTCCGTGCTTTGGGGTTACAGAACCAAAGACCAACTGCAAACGGCAGGGGCTTCGGCGTTTGCAAAATCGTTTCCAGATATTCTTAAATTTGTATAAATGTTTTTAGTTTTTTGAACAAAATTTGACAGTAATTCTGTTGATATTTGAGCTTTGTTATGCTATAATTCACTCACAAACGTATTAAAAATTTTCGGAGGATTTATTATGAAGAAATGTGTAGTTTGCGGCGAAATCGTAGCCGATGACGTAGAAGTATGTCCCGTATGCGGCGCTAAGAAATTCAACGAAGTATCGGGTGATAGCAAGTATGCTTGCGAGCATGTTGTAGGCGATGGAAAGGTAGAGGATAAAGAAGTACTTGAAGGACTTCGTGCGCACTTCAACGGCGAATGTACCGAAGTAGGTATGTATCTTGCTATGGCAAGAGTTGCCGAGCGCGAAGGCTATCCCGAAATTGCCGAAGCGTACAAGCGTTACGCTTATGAAGAGGCAGAACATGCCGCTAAATTTGCTGAGCTTCTGGGCGAAGTAGTTACGCCTTCCACCAAGAAGAACCTTGAGCTCCGCGCGGCAGCTGAAGCAGGCGCTTGCGAAGGTAAGCTTGCTATTGCAAAGCGTGCAAAGCAGTTGGGCTATGACGCAATTCATGATACCGTTCACGAAATGGCTAAGGACGAATCAAGACACGGTGCGGGTT
>JAIDFD010000261.1 GCA_029054485.1 Clostridia bacterium
ATGGTTTTCGTTATGATATAATATCGGGGTAAAAACTTTTTTTGGGGGAAAAATATGAAAGACAACAACTGCGGCTATTGCGTGGGCGGCGAACCGCTTGCAAAATTCGGTATTAAAATCTGCGATTTAAAGGTCAGTCAGCTTATACTTTTTAAAGAGCAGTCCAAGCGCGGCAGATGTATCGTTGCGTATAAAGACCATGTGAGCGAAATAGTCGATATTTCGGACGAGCAGAGGAACGCTTTTTTCGAGGACGTAAACCGCGCGGCGAAGGCTATTCACAAGGTGTTTTCACCCGATAAACTTAATTACGGCGCTTACGGCGATACGGGCTGTCACCTGCACGTTCACCTCTGCCCCAAATACAAGGGCGGCAACGAGTGGGGCGGCACTTTCACCATGAACCCCGACAAGGTTTATTTATCGGACGCGGAATATACGAAAATGATTGAAGATATAAAAAACGCACTTTGAATAATATGATAAGGAGAATTGTAAATTGGCGCACAACGTAATTGCCGAAGCTAAAAGATGCTTAAACTGTAAAAAACCCCTGTGCAGACAGGGCTGTCCCATAAACACGCCCATTCCCGACTTCATTTCGTCCTTTTTAAACGGCGATATGAAAAAGGCGGGCAAAATGCTGTTCGACAACAATCCGCTTTCGGCGGTCTGTTCGATAGTCTGCAACCACGGCAACCAGTGTCAGGGACACTGCGTGCGCGGACTTAAAGGCGAACCCGTTGAAATCAGCACGATTGAAAACTTTATTTCTTCAGCCTATCTCGACAGCTTAGAGCCCGACAAGGCGGAGCCGAACGGCATAAAAGTCGCCGTAGTCGGCGCGGGTCCCGCAGGTATTACCATTTCTATTAAAATGGCGCAATTAGGCTACGATGTGACCGTGTTCGAGTCCAAGTCTGAAATCGGCGGTGTACTTCGTTACGGAATACCCGAGTTCCGCCTGCCCAAAACCATAGTGGACAGGTACGAAGTTCTGATGCGCAAGCTGGGCGTAAAAATCAAATTCAACGTCACAATCGGCAAGGCGTTCGGCATAGAAGAGCTTTTCCGCGATGGTTTCAAAGCTATTTCGATAGGTACGGGAGTTACCTGGCCGATAGCCCTCAATATCAAGGGCGAAACGCTCGGTCACGTTCACTACGGCGTTCACTTTTTGGAGCGCCCCGATGTTTACCGCCTCGGCAACAGTATGATAGTTATCGGCGCGGGCAACGTTGCAATGGACGTAGCGCGTACCGCTTTGCGCCGCGGCGTAAAGGACGTAAAAATCGTGGTCAGGAGCGACAGATACACCGCGAGCGAAGAGGAGAAGGAATACGCCGAGATAGAGGGCGCGGAATTTATCTTTAACAAGGCGCCCGTTGAAATTACGGACGAGGGAGTTATGTTTGCCGACACCGTCTGCGATGAAAACCACCGCGTAATTTCCACTTCGGACAAACCCGAGCTTATGAAGGCGGACACCGTTATGATTTGCGTTTCACAACGTCCGTCGAATTTAATCCTCACCCAGACGCAGGGACTGGAGATAAACTCGCGCGGACTTGCGAAGATTTCGGAGGACGGCGCAACCACAAGGGCGGGGCTGTTTGCTTCGGGCGACGTTGTGCGCGGAGCAAAAACGGTTGTAGAGGCAGCCGAGACTTCCAAACGCGTTGCCTACGCAATGGACGCCTACCTCAAATCACTACCAAAAGACTGAAAAAATTTAAAAAATTCACCCGTCTGCGGCTTTTGCCGCGGACGGATTTTATTTTTGGTTAATTTTGCCGTTTATATTGCTATTTTTTTAATTATATGATATTATTATAAAGGAATATTAAAAATTAGGGGGAATTATGAACAATAATCTGCTTCTGATAATAGTGGGCGTTGCGGTTATTCTCGCCGTTTCTTACGCGGTTTTCAACTACCTTTGCGTTAAGAAAATGGAAGAGGGCACCGAGCGCATGGGCGAAATCGCCGGAGCTATCCGGATAGGCGCAAACGCTTTTATCCGCTACGAGTATAAGCTGGTCGCGATAATCGGCGCGATAATCGCCGTGGTCGTATTTATCGTGATAAGCTGGCAGGCGGCTATCGCGTTCGTTATAGGCGCGGTGTTGAGCGCGTCTGCGGGCTGGGTCGGTATGAAAATCGCCACCTACGCAAACGTGCGCGTTACCAATAAGGCGCGTGAAACGGGAGACCTCGGCAAAACCTTAAAAGTCGCGTTCAAGGGCGGCTCGGTTATGGGACTTTGCGTTGCGGGCTTTGCGCTTTTGGGCGTTATTATCGTTTACTGCGTATTCGGTATCGCCGCGGGACAGATTGACGAAATCGCCTCTGGTGAAATCGGCAGAAACTTCATTACAGGATTAGAGTCGTCCTTTACGATGACCCTTTCGGGCTATGCGCTGGGCTGCTCGATAATCGCGATGTTCAACCGCGTTGGCGGCGGTATTTACACCAAAGCCGCCGATATGGGCGCGGACCTCGTCGGTAAGACCGAGGCGCACATTCCCGAGGACGACCCCAGAAACCCCGCCACAATCGCAGACAACGTCGGTGACAACGTGGGCGACGTTGCCGGACTGGGCAGCGACCTTTTGGAGAGCTACGTCGGTGCGATACTTTCAGCCGTTATGCTAGCGTGCGAGCTGTTTATGCACGATGTTTACGCGAGTACGGAATTATTGAACAGAATGTTGCTGTTCCCCGTAATTTTCGCGGGTTGCGGACTCATTTCCTGCGTGATAGGAATTTCTTACATACTGATAAAACCCCGACTATCCAAAAACGTGCATATGGAACTGAACATAGCAACGTGGATTTCCGCCGCGGTGACAATAGGCGCGGGCGCGGTTTTAAGTTACTTTATGTTCAGGGACGTCGACTTGGCTTTACCCGCGGTAGGCTTCAAAGTGGGCGCGTTCAGCCCCTGGCTTGCGGCGGTATGCGGAATTTTGGCGGGTATTCTTATAGGTATAATTTCAGAGTACTACACCAGTTACGACTACAAGCCCACCAAAAAAATATCGCAGTCCTCAAAAGAGGGTCCCGCTCTCACGGTAACTCAGGGTCTTGCAAACGGTATGATAAGCTGTATGCTTCCCGTAGTCGTTCTCGCGGTCGCTATCTTCGGCTCGTATGCCTTGGCGGGTATGTACGGAATAGCCTGCGCCGCGTTCGGTATGCTTTCGTTTGTTGCGGCTACCGTTTCGGTTGATACATACGGTCCCATTTCGGACAACGCGGGCGGTATTGCCGAAATGAGCGGATTAGAACACGGCGTAAGAGAAATTACCGACAAGCTTGACAGCGTGGGCAACACCACTGCGGCAATCGGCAAGGGCTTTGCAATAGGCTCGGCGGCGTTTGCGGCTCTGTCGCTTATGACTTCTTATCTGTACGCCTTTACCGGCAGTAACCTGTTGCTCGATTTAATCGACCCGCTCACTTTGTGCGGCGCGCTTTGCGGCGCGGCTCTGCCCTTCCTGTTCTCGGGTATGCTCATTGAAGCGGTTGCAAAAGCCGCAAGAAAAATGGTGGAGGAAGTCCGCCGCCAGTTCAGAGAGATAAAGGGGCTTTTGGAGGGCGAAACTCTGCCCGACTACAAAACCTGCATAGAGATTTCTTCGCAGGGCGCCTTGAAGGAAATGAGAATACCCTGCATAATGTGTATTCTCTTCCCGCTGGTTACGGGCTTTATCTTCGGACCGATGTTCGTTGCCGGCCTTTTAATCGGCGCGACAATCACCGCGATTATGCTTGCGCTCTTCTGCGGAAACGCGGGCGGAGCGTGGGATAACGCCAAAAAGTTTATCGAAGCAGGCGGAGTAGAAGGCGAGGGCAAGGGAAGTCCCGCGCACGACGCTTCGGTCGTTGGCGATACGGTCGGCGACCCTTTGAAGGATACGGTAGGACCTTCACTGGATATACTTATAAAAATTATGTCTACAGTTTCACTGGTTGCGGTTGTTGTTTTCAGCAAGTTCAACCTCTTCGGGACACTCGGCATTATTTAATAGAAAAATAAAAAAACACGCGTGGTCAAAATGAACGGAAGCGTTCAATGATATAAGAGAGATGAAAAACAAAATTATAATATTACTTATTGCAATTTTAACTTTCGCGCTTTGCGCATTCTGCGTAACGGCGTGCAACAAAAACGTCAATAAAACTATCGGCGTAGACGTGGTAAACGCTTACATAGAGGACGGCGAGCTGTTCCTGGTACTGTCAACCGGCGAATACGTAAACTGCGGACAGGTCGCCGGCTCGGACGGCGGCAACGGCTCGGACGGTGTGGACGGCGTGAGTATCACGGGTATCCGCTACAACGACGACGGCGATTTGGTAATCACTTTGTCAAACGGAGATGAACGGATTGTAGCGATTGCGCCCAAGGGCTGCGACCACGTTTACGGCGACTGGGTCGTGGAAACGGAGGCGGACTGCGTAACGCAGGGCTATAAATACCACGTTTGTAAGGATTGCGGTTTTATAGAACACGAAATTACTCCCGCGTTGGGTCATGACTATGACCACAACCACTCGGAAGTATTAGTCACGCCCGCAACCTGCACCGATATGGGCTGGGAAGTTGTTACCTGCAAAACCTGCGGCGAAACACAGGTGTCTAAAATCGAACCCACCGACCATCACTACCTGCTTGCGGAAGTGGGCGGTTACGTTGCTTTGGTTTGCTCGGACTGCGGTATGCACCAGCCTTCCGAAGGTTTGGAATTCAAGATGACTTACGGCTCTTCCGGCATAGAGTACACCCTTACGGGACTGGGTACCTGCACGGACGAACACTTAGTCGTTCCCGACGTTATAGATACGGTATACGGCAGATTACCCGTTACGGGAATTGCAAAGGACGTGTTCAACGGAAGCGACATAAAGAGTCTGTATCTGTCCAAAAACATAACAAAGATTGAGGGCAGTTCTTCGGGTATGTTCGCATACTGCAACGGTTTGTCGGTAATCAATATCCACCAAAAAAATCCCGTTTACCGCAGCGACGGAAACTGTATCGTTGACATTTTCAACCGAACTGTTATCGCGGGCTGCTTATCAAGCGCAATACCTTCCGACGGGTCGGTTACGACTATCGGCACGTTCGCCTTTTACGGCATGACCGAGCTTACAAAACTCGTTATTCCCGAAAAAGTAGTAACGCTTGAAACGGGGGCTTTCGGCAGGTGTACAGGTTTGACCGAGCTTAACCTCGGCGGCGAAAACAGTATGCTCGCCACAATCGGCACCGAAGCGTTCTTTATGTGTACGGGGCTACAAAAAGTCACAATAACCAACGTGCCGTCTATAGGACAAAGCGCGTTTGACTCATGCTACAATCTGAAAGAACTGATTTTAGACAAGGGGTGCCAGCGCGTAAGGTCGTATGCCTTTGCCGCCTGTACCTCGCTGGAAACGGTGCGTATTTCATCGTCTGTAACAAGAATCGATAGCTTTGCTTTCGGCGCCTGCGGTCAACTTTACGACTTATATTATCAAGGTTCCACAAGCGGTTGGATTGAGATAGCCGATGCGAGTTGGAATACATCGCCCAACTTCTATCCGAGCTTTACTAAGACGCCTATAAGCAACAGCGATATTCATTACGGTCAATTTTAAAAAATAAATTCGGGGGAATTTTATATGAGTAACCAAAACGGTGAAATCAAATTTATCACCATGGGCGAGCTTTTGTTAAGACTTTCGCCCCCCAACTACGAAAAAATCCGCACCGCGGGGGAATTCAAGGTATCCTACGGCGGAGCGGAGGCAAACGTTGCGGCTTCGCTTGCTAACCTCGGAATCGACTCAACCTATTTCACGGTCGTACCCGACAGCTCTATCGGCAAGGCGGCGATAAGGTACTTGCGCTCTAACGACGTGCATTGCTCGCCCTGCATTTATTCGCAGAGCGGAAGAATGGGCATTTACTTTCTGGAAGAGGGCTTCGGCGTGCGCTCGTCTAAGGTCACTTACGACAGGCGGGAGTCGTCCTTTGCCACATACGACTTCACCAAACTGGATTTTAAAAAGATTTTAAAAAATTTCACCTGGCTTCATTTGAGCGGAATTACTCCCGCACTGTCGGGAAATTGCAGAAGTCTTATTATGCTTGCGTTGAAGGCGGCTAAGGAGCTGGGGATTACGGTCAGCTTCGACTGCAATTTCAGGAGCGCACTCTGGGAGTGGCAGACCGCGCGCGACTGCATAACGGAGTATCTGCCTTACGTCGACGTTCTGTTCGGCATAGAGC
>JAIDFD010000262.1 GCA_029054485.1 Clostridia bacterium
GTCTACGCCGAAAACGTTGACTCTATTCCCTCGCGCTCTAATATGCGGTTGTATCCCGCGTTAATAAGCGAGGAATACCAGCCGCCGTTGCCGTTGGGCGAGAGTGAAATTTTGTGCTTTTGGTCAAGAAAAATTTTCCCGTCGAAGTCGCACGCAGGCTCGGTGTCCTGTATAAAAAAATGCACCCTGTCGCGCGGATAGCCGAAATAATTGTTCTCTTTGAAAAAGTCTATCGTCTGGGCGTTGTTTATAATGTTGGTCATAACAAACAGCGGAAAATATCTGCCCGAAAGGTTTGTTACGTCCTTTATGTTGTTGATAAGCTGTTCGAATATGGACAAAAACCGCGTCTGCCCTATATTGTACATACCCTTGGCTTTGTCAAAGCCGAGGCGTGTTCCCTGACCGCCTGCAAGCAGAACGGCGCCCACCTTTTTGTTTTCAAGGGCGCGAAGTCCCACCTCTTCAAACTGCGGACGGCGGCGTTTTATGTCATTCAGCGTCACAGCCTGAACGGGGCGTATTTTTACCTTTTTCTTTTCATCGGTGGCAAGTATATTTTTCACTACCGAAAAGTTTATATTTTCAATCTCTTCAAGCAGTTGCTCTCTTTCACTATCCGACAGCTCGTTGTAATAATCCAAAAGGTGGCTTTGACCGCGCTGTTTCAGATATATTTTTGCTCTTTCGTAATCCAAATCGTTCCCCCGAAAATTACTTCTTATATTGCATAAATTATATTATATTAGTGAAAATAAGTCAATAATTTTGTTAAATTTCAATTATACTGTTGAAAATAATAAAATATTATTATATAATATAATGTGTAATAGAAATAAATATTATGATAAATTTGCGCTGTATGAACGGCAGATAAGGAGGTAAATATGTTTTGTACCGAATGTGGCAACGAACTTACGCTTATGTTCAAATCGGAAGAAGGGCTTGTGCCCTACTGCAAACACTGCAACGAATTCCGCTTCCCTCGCTTTGCGGGTGCGGTAAGTATGGTAGCGTTTAACAGTGCAAAGGATAAAGTACTTCTTGCAAAGCACAAGGGGCAGGAAGATTATATACTTTTTGCGGGATATATCAAAAAGGGCGAGTCGGCAGAAAAGGCGGTCTCGCGCGAATTTAAGGAAGAAACCAAGCTGGACGCAGTTAAGTTCAAGTATATGTCCTCCCGCTATCACGAACCTAACAACGTTTTAATGCTCGGGTTTGTGCTTATTGCCGAAAACGGCGAACCCTCGCCCGATTATAACGAGTTGGACGAAGTTAAGTGGTTCGATGTCGATGAGGCTTTGAAAGTAATCAGAAAAGACTCGATTGCGGAAACATTTTTAAAGAGCGCAGTCGTGGAAATAAAAAAACTTTAAAGGAGAAAAGAATGAAATTATTATTATCTTCAGGCGTAATAGGCGGAATTATCGGCGGCGTAGTCGCCCTTGTAGTTCTTATAATCATTATCTGGGCTATCGCCGTACACAACAAATTCGTAGCTTTAAGAAACCAGTATGAAGAGGCTTTTCACAACATCGACATTTACTGCAAAAAGCGTTACGATTTAATCCCCAACCTTGTTGAAACGGTCAAGGGCTATACCAAACATGAAAGCTCTACCCTTGAAAAGGTTATTCAGGCAAGAAGCAGGGCTTTATCCGCTTCCACTACCGCTGAAAAAATCGAAGCTAACGCCCAGCTTACCAGCGTTTTGAGAGGCTTTAACAGAGTTACCGAAAGTTATCCCGAACTTAAAGCGAATACCAACTTCATGGATTTGCAGAACCAGTTGAAGGCTATTGAAACCGAGCTTGCAAATGCAAGAAAGTATTACAACGCAACAGTAAAGGTTTTCAATACCAAAAAGGATACCTTCCCTTCCTCGATTATTGCGGCTTGTATGCACCTTGAAAAGCAACCTTACTTCGAGCTTGAAAGCCCCGAAGAAAGACAGAACGTCAAAGTTCAGTTTTAAAACTTGCGGGCGAGGACAACCCCTCGCCCGAATTTAATGAGTAAATATGAAAAAAGTAAAAACACTGCCTATTTTATTTATACTGTTATTCCTTGTCGCGCTGGTAGGCGTATTCTTCGGATATTCGCAGGGTAAAACGGCAAGCGCGGATACCGACCGTCTGCCGCCCCGCCCCACGACCGAAACTTACGTTGAAGCTTACGATATTTCAATGGACGTAAAAGCTGACCGCACTATAAAAATCGTAGAGGACATAACGGTCTATTTCTACAACAACTCCGGCTTTATCCGTGATATTCCCACAAACGGCGGCGAAGTTGTCCATAACCTTAAAGTTTACGAAATGGTAGACGGCAATCCTACTTCCGTTTATTACAGCGTCGACGGCGCAAACGACGGTACGCTGAAATATTACGTTTCCGTGGATATAGGCGACTTTGCAACCAAATTCCGCGAATACCGCACATACCGCATAGAGTACGACTACTGTCTTACAAAGGCGCAGGAAGGAAGCGATTTGCTTGCCCTGACCCCGGTCGGCGCGGGTTGGGACTGCCCAATATTCAACATAAGCATAAACCTTACGTTGCCGGACGGCAGTATTTCGGACGGTAAAACTATCTGCTATACGCGAAACACCGTAACGGAGATTGAAAACGACGTTGATCTCGTTTGGGGAACTACCGCGGACGGCAAGACCACCCTATCGGCGGAAGTTGCGTATATCGGTTCGAACACTCAGGTGAGAGTAGACGTTCATTTCGAGGACGGCGTTTTATCCACCTACTTCGATTTCACTCCCTATATCTGCGTAATCATCGGAGCCGTTCTGATACTCGTTCTAGTCGGGGCAAAATTTTTATTCTTCAATAAAAATACTATTACTCCTGTAATTAACTTTGAAGCGCCCAACAAAATGGACCCCCTTATGATGGGCAAGCTGATAGACAACAAGGTGGATAACTCGGACATAACTTCGCTTATATATTACTTTGCCGATAAAGGCTGGCTGAAAATCGCTTTTGAAGAAAACGACAAAGAACCCACCCTTATCCGCACCGTAAAAAATCTGCCCGATGAATGTACCGACTACGAAAAGCTGACCTTTAACAAGCTGTTTTCAATCGGCTATGCCGTGCGGCCGAGCGACCTTAAAAACAGATTTTACACCGTGATACCGCAGATTACTGCTATGGTCAATGCTAAAACTAAAAACCTGTATTCTAAAAAGAGCTTTATCGCCGCGGCGGTTTTCGCCGTTCTCGGCGGACTCCTTCTTGGAATCACTCCGCTTTGTCTTGCCCTTGCGCAGATTTCGCCGCTGTACTCGATAACCTCTCTTCTGGTAAATCTTATAGTGGTTATTCCCGCGTTCGTATTCTTCGGGCTGGCGCTGGCAGTTAAGTATAACTCGCTGAAACTGTCAGTCGGCGCGCAGGTACTGCGCTATCTGGGAATTGCGGTGCTGTGCGCAATCGCTTCGTTGGTTTATTGCTTGCTTGTGCCTTCGAATATAATCGCTCTGCCTGCAAAAATACTGCTGTGCGCGGTGTTTACGGCAACGACAATCACTTCGGTAATTTTAGTAAGCAGAACAAAAGAATATGTTTCCAAACTCAACGATATTATAGGTTTCAAAAACTTCATAAAGCTTGCCGAAAAAAATCAGCTTGAGCTTATGCTTGAAGACGACCCCCAGCTTTACTACCATATTCTGCCCTACGCGCAGGTTTTGGGAGTGAGCGGTATCTGGGAAGAAAAATTCAAGGATATAACCATTCAGCCTCCCGATTGGGCCACCACGAGAAACGTCGTTGCGTTCTATGCAATGAACATAATGATTAGAAACTCGTTCTCCTCCTTGTCGCGCGGCATGGTTACACGTCCCAACTCCTCGGGTTCGAGCGGTTTCGGCGGCGGCGGTGGCTTCGGCGGTCACAG
>JAIDFD010000263.1 GCA_029054485.1 Clostridia bacterium
CACGAGATACTTAATCTGATAAAAGACTTAAATGAAAAATTCAAAACTACCGTTGTTATGGTATTGCACGACATAAACCAGACGATGCAGTACTCCGATAACACGGTAATAATGAAGAGCGGGAATATAGTCTGTCAGGGCAGAACGGAAGAAGTTATATCCGAAGAGATTATAAAAAGCACCTACGGCGTAGACGCCCGCATACAAAATATCGGCGAAAGCAAAATTTGTTTATTCAATAAAAAATAATTTTTTTAAGGAGAATATTATGAAATCACTCACAAAGACCTCAAAAGCAGTTGCGCTTACATTAACTTCGGCAGTTGCAGGTATCGCAATGGCGGTCGCACTTACTGCGTGCAACCCTGCAGACACCGAACCCGAAAATCTTGAACCCGGTACATATAAGTATTCGGCAACTCTTGACGCAGGCATACCAATGGGAAATCCCGAACCCGAAAATCTCGGCGGCGTTCTTTCAAGCACTTACGTTACTTATGACGAAGACGACAATTATACGCTTACGCTCATTTTTGCCGCAAAGCAGATTGAGATTAATGGAATTAAAGCTACGATGTTCGTTGGCGAAGGCACAATCGGCGCATACGATTCCAACGGCGAACTGATTACCGAAGGGGTTGAAGTTGGCTATTCCAAGAGCTACGTTCTGAACTCTGACAGAACATACGTTGGCTACGTCACGTCGGTCGTAATTCCAGTAGAAAAACTCAGTGAAACTTACGATTTAGCTCTCTATATCAATTCCGACGTAATGGGTTATCAGTTCACTAACACAAGTGCGCATAAAGCTCAGATTAAACTCGACCTTGAAAGCGGTGAAGTAGTAGAATCTATTTCGGGTCTCGGTTCGGCAACCCTTTTGGCAAGCCCCAAGACGGTTGAAACAATGACCTTTACCGTGAACGAGCTTAAGGACGAATACAATCTTGCCGTATACGTCAACGCGTTCAACGCTACGGCTTTGAGCGGTATGCAGTTCCCTTACACTTCGTCAAGCAAGGTTGTTTCCGATGCCGTTCTTAAAATTACCGCGGACGAGGAAAATGAGGGAGAATACACCGCGACGCTTGACGCGGTAATAAACATGGGTCAAAGCGTAAACTTCACAGAAAATCTTCTCAAAGGCATCAAAGTTACCGAAGTTTCTGGCGGATACGAAATTACTTTGACTTTCGGTATCGGCACGGTCAAAATGCCCGGAAACAACGTTATGACGGGCTATATGAACGCCGCGGCAAGCAAAGACTATTTCAATAACGACGTAGTTCCCGCATACGGATATTACGACGGCGAAACGCTTGTAACCGAGGGCGTGGTTTTGACCTACAACACTGATAACGAATAATATAATAG
>JAIDFD010000264.1 GCA_029054485.1 Clostridia bacterium
GAAATATCCGTATTGTGATATATGCGGTAAGAATTGCAACCGAATTTCTCTTTCAGAATTTTCAGTTGCTCTGAAAACGGCGGGCAGGCTTTGAATTTAAGCGCGGGGTTTTCCTCTTCGCGCCCTAAAAGAAAATCCGTTGAACGCTGAAAATAATCGGCTATTTTCACAAGCGTTTCAACAGTCGGCAAACTTTTGCCTTGCAGGTAGTGGGTTATGCAGGTTTTATTTACACCCGACTTCTCGGCAAAAGTTTCTCTGTTTAAATTCCGCTCGGACATCAGCTCGCCGAGCCTTTCGCTAAATTCTGACATTTTCTCCTCAAAACAGTTTGTTTTCTACAATTTATTATGTCCGACACTGCAACTTTTTACTTGCAAAGTTGGAGGGTCGGACAGTGTGCAGAACGCTGTTGTACAATCTGAATACCGCATAGCCGAAAAGTGTATAAATATATCCGTTTTGTATATTTACTAAATTTTGGAAATACCTTATAATTATTACGTTAGAATACTGCGCGCAAAATTAAAAAACGCGCAAAACAAGGGGTATTTTATGGCTGTTAAAGCAAAAGCAAAATCAAAGACAAAAAACAACGTAAAAGACAAACTGGACGCACTTGTATCCGAGCTTGAAAACGTGGGCATCGTTCCCGTAATCAAACTCGACAAAGTGGAAAATGCGGAAAAGCTCGCAAAAGCTTTAAGAGACGGCGGCATCAACTGCGCGGAAGTCACTTTCCGTGCAAAGGGCGCGGACGAGGTTATCAAGAGAATGACCAAAGCCTATCCCGACATGCTCGTTGGCGCGGGCACCGTTTTGACCTGCGAGCAGGCTGACGCGGCTAAAAAGGCTGGCGCGAAATTCTGCGTTGCTCCCGGTTTGAATCCCGAGGTAGTCAAACACTGCCTCGATAAGGGCATACCTTTCGCCCCCGGCGTATCCTCGGCAAGCGAGGTTGAGCAGGCAATCGGACTCGGTCTCGATTTCGTAAAATTCTTCCCCGCGGAACAGGCGGGCGGACTTTCGTACATCAAGTCGATTTCGGCACCTTATTCGTCTATGCGCTTCATGCCCACGGGTGGCGTTTCGGCGGATAACCTCAACACCTATCTTGCGTTCGGCAAAATAGTCTGCTGCGGCGGCAGCTGGATTGTTCCCAACAAACTTTTGGACGAAGAGAACTGGGAGGGCATAACCAAGCTCTGCCGCGAGGCAATCGACAAGATGCTCGGTTTCACTATGGTACACGTTGGACTTAACTGCGCAAACCCCGAAGAGGCGGAGTCGGTTGCGGACGAGTTTGAAAACGCTTTCGGTTTCACCAAAAAGGTGGGCAACAGCTCGGTTTTCGCGTCGACCTATATGGAAATGATGAAGTCGCCCTTCCGCGGCACATGCGGACATATCGCAATAGCGACCAACTCGGTAAAGCGTGCAATTTATCAGCTTTCAAAGCGCGGCTACGAAGTCGATGAAAGCTCGATAAAATACAACGCCGAGGGTGTAATGAATGTGGCGTATTTGAAGCATGAGTTCGGCGGCTTTGCTGTACATTTAGTTCTGAAAAAATAGCCGACTGATTGCGTGTATACGTTGCAATACTTCGTCAAGCTCCGCTTTTCTCGGGTCATTTACGTCAAAGTAAACTCCCCGTCGAAAATGCTCGCTTTCCTTGTTTTGCTCGTATCTCCGCAATCAGAAATAACAATTTACAAACAACATAAATTTAAAAATAATTAAGGAGAAAATATAAATGAAGAAAATTGTAACCATGGCCGAGATTATGCTCCGTCTTTCAACCCCCAACAACGAAAAGTTTATTCAGGCCGACGAGTTCGATATCA
>JAIDFD010000265.1 GCA_029054485.1 Clostridia bacterium
CATATAATAGTTACGTTCAATTAGTTAGAAGTCGAAATAAATTTTTCGGGGTTGGATTTTGGAAAACAAAAGACTTTACGGTAAGATGTGTTATCTGCACCGACAAATGTATAGGGAGAACGTCCAGCTTTTTGCCGAGCACGGAGTGAGTCCCGTGCAAATGCACGCAATGGTGTTTATCAGAAAGCGTGCGTTGCAGGGAGAAAAGATAATGCAAAGAGATATAGAAAAATTCATTAATCTGCGCGCCTCTTCGGTTTCGACGCTGATTTCAAATCTCGAAAGCAAGGGCTTTATTACCCGTTCTGTTTCAGACGGCGATGGCAGGGCTAAGTATATTGAACTTACCGAAAAGGGAAACAGTATCTGTATGAAAGACAGACAGCTTATGGAAAAGTGCGATAGCGCAATCCAGTCCGCTCTCGATAATGACGAGCAGGAAGAATTTGAAAGACTTTTGACTAAAATAATAGATTCGGTTAGCGAAAATAAATAAAAGGAGAATATATGCTTAAAACTTTACTTAAAAGCGTAAGGGAATATAAAACAGCTTCCATTCTCTGTCCGATAGTTATGGTCGGCGAAGCGGTTATGGAAATTATAATTCCTTTCCTTATGACCTTTATCGTAGGACAGTTTGAAGATTTATCTAACGGTGTAATTGATAAAATCGATATCGGCAAACTGGGACTTTACGCGGGGCTTATGGTCGCTTGCGCCTTGTTCGCGCTCTTTTGCGGTATCTGGGGCGGCAAACTGGCGGCAAAGGCTTCCTGCGGATTTGCACATAATCTGAGAGAGGATATGTACAACAATCTGCAAACCTATTCTTTTGCGAATATAGACAATTACTCAACGGCGAGCCTGATTACGCGTATAACCACGGACGTAACAAACGTGCAGAACGCATATCAGATGTGTATAAGAATGTTGGTGCGCGCGCCCATTCTGTTCATCGCTTCGATTGTTATGACACTTTTCATAGAGCCTATGATGGCTATTGTGTTTGCCTGCGCCGCACTTTTCTTAGGCGTGGTGATTGCCTTATGTATGTATAAAGTCGTTCCCTATTTCAGAACGATGTTCAAAAAATACGATAAACTCAATGCGGTGGTGCAGGAAGATTTGACTGCAATCCGCGTTGTAAAGTCGTATGTGCGCGAAGATAGGGAAATCGCTAAGATGCAGGACGCTTCGGGCGAGGTCTATAATTATTCGGTTAAGGCGGAGAGGATTCTTACCGTAATGCTTCCCTGCGTAACCTTTGCAATGTTTGTCGTTAACC
>JAIDFD010000266.1 GCA_029054485.1 Clostridia bacterium
GCGGCGGACTTCTTTATGTTAATCTTAAACATTTGAAATTTTAATTCAGTCTGACTGAATTATTAACGATTTTAAATACGGTTATGTTAAACTGACAATGCACTTCTGTGTGGCAGGCAAACTCTGAAAGAACAGCCGACCTTTATGGTCGGCTGTTCTTTATATCAATTTTATAGGATTTTCGGGCAGGGAAAAGTTTTCATCGCCCTTGCAGCGGATATTCATTTGTTCTATCGCAAAAGATTTGTGCGGCACCGCGTATACTTGCAGTTTTTTGCACCGCGATTTTATATCTTCCAAAATTTCAGTGCGATCAAAAAGCTTTGTCACAACGTCGGCGCATAAATCCAGTCTTACGGTGGTTTTACCCTCGGAGGCGAGTTTTAAAATTTGCGCGCGGATACAAAAAATTACATAGTCCGCCGTCTTTCTCAGCCCCGACCCCGAACACCTTACGCAGGGGCGGACGAGGAGGGAGAGAGGGTTGTTGCCCGAGCGCTTTCTTGTGAACTCAACAAGTCCCAGTCTCGACATAGGCGAAACCTGACACTTCACTTTGTCAGCCGCAAGCGCGCGTTCAAGCTCCTGAACGATTGCCTTTGAGTGTGCGGACTTTTGCATATCGATAAAGTCCACGATTACTATGCCGCCGATATTTCTTAAGCGTACCTGCCGCGCAATTTCGCGCGCCGCCAAAACGTTGGTGTAGTAAACGGTCTGTTCTAAGCTGTCATCGCCGGTGAAGCTTCCCGTATTCACGTCTATTACGGTAAGCGCTTCGGTCTTTTCTATTACGAGATAGCCGCCGTTGTCAAGCCCGACTTTGGGCGAGCACAGCTCGTCGATCTGTTGCGAAATTCCCGCCTCTTCCAGCATATCGCGCTTCCCTTCGTGCAAAATGACGGGGCGGCGGCTTTCCGCGGGGAATAAATCCATAAGCCCCGTCACCGCCTGTCTGAGCGCCTCGGTTCCGACTACTATTTTTTCAATGTCGGCGGCGAGTACGTCCCGCATAACCCTTATGGGCAGGGCGGCGTCCGTGTAAAGCAAATCGCCCGTTTCAGCTCTTTCAAAGGACTGCAAAACGCCCGCGTGCAGGTTTTTAAGATATTTCAGCTCGCTTACAATCTGTTCCCTTTTCTGGTAGGGCGCGGCGGTGCGGACAATCGCGCCCTCGCTTTCGCCTATAAGTTTTTTGACCGAGTAGACAAGGCTGCCCCTAAGCTCCTTGTCGCCGATTTTGCGCGACACGCCCACAAAATGCACGTCGGGCATATAAATAAGACTGTTCCCGACGTAAGAGGGGTGGGTGGTAACGCGCGCGCCCTTTTTGCCTACGGGCGGTTTTATTATCTGAACGAGAATTTCGTCCCCCTCTTTCAGCTCGGGGAACGCCGCTTCCACGCCGTCCGCGCCGCAACCCAGTGCGTCCGGTATAACGTCCTCGGCGGAAACGTAGCAGTTGCGCTCTAATCCGCAGTTGACAAAAGCCGCCTGCATACCGGGCAGTACCGTTTCAACCCTGCCCTTGTAGATATTGCCCACGACCGCGCCGCCGCTCCTTTTTTCAAAGTTGAACTCGATAAGCTTTCCGTCCTCGGTGACAGCCGCCTGATCGAAACCGCAGTAGTTGTTAAAGTAAATCGTCCTTTTAGACATATCCCACCTTAAAAAGTGTATTCTCCGCTCGCGCTGATTTTAATAAGCCCGTGCGCCTTGCCGCCGAACTCTCTTTCAAGGTATTCGGCGAACAGGTCGGGGCGCAGATTGTTTTCGCCGCAGCCGAGCGTAAATAAAATCTTGTTTCCCTCAACCGACAGCGAGTAAACCCTTTGCCGTATATCCACTTCGCGCCCGCGGCGGTCGCAGATAATAATTTTTTCGCGGCTCAAAAATTTTCCGGGGTCAAATTTTTCAATTCCATCAACTGTATAACTGCAACTTTTTATCGTGTACGCGTAGTTTGGGTTTACGTCCAAAACTTTGAAAGCGGTACACTTCACGCCTTTCGGCGAGTTGTCGTTGAAAGCCGATAAAAAATCGCCGTCAAAGCCGCAGTCCGCCGCGCAGTACTCGGCAAGCGATTTTATCCCCAGTCCCAAGGGGTTGTTCATAAAAATTTTCGGGTGCGGGTTAAAGCCCTCGCTGTATTTCAGCTCTATCCCCGCGCGCTTGAAGGTGCGGCAGATATGCCTTAAAAGGTCCAAGTGCGAGAGGTACTCCGCGCCGTCCGTCTTTGTGTATCTGAACGCTATCATTTTTCCCCCTTCGCCGCGGGACAGCTTTTTTGCATACCGCAACCCTTGCACGAGGTTTTACAACTGCCCGTGACCTCGCCGGCGTAAGCCCGCTTTTTTTCGGCGAGCAAAAATTTTTTGGTTACGCCTATATCAATAAAATCCCACGGCAGAACTTCGTCCCCGCTCCGTCCGCGCGTGTATTCCGCGGTGGAGATTCCCGCCTCGTCAAAGGCTTTTTTCCAGCCCTCTTTATTCAGTTCTTTATCCCAGCCGTCGAACTTACAGCCGTTTTTATAGGCGCAAAGTATCGCGCGCGAAAGCTTCCTGTCGCCGCGGGCAAGCACCGCTTCGAGTTCGGCGGTAAAATCATCGCTCCAATTAAGTATTACGCCTTTGACTTTCATTCCGTCGATAAGCGCGCGCCGCCGCTCTTCCATAAGCGGTTTTGAAATCTGCTCTTCCCATTGAAATGGGGTGAAGGGTTTGGGGATAAAGGTGGAGCAGGACACCGTAATTCTCAGTTGTTTTTTGCGCGGTTTTTTTCTGTATATGCCTTTTATATAAGCGCAGATTTTGCCTATCTCTTTCAAATCCTCGTCCGTTTCGGTCGGAAGTCCCAACATAAAGTAAAGCTTTACCGCAGAGTAGCCCTGATCGAACGCACTCTCGGTCGCGCGCAGAATTTCCTCTTCGGTTACGTCTTTGTTAATCACGTTTCTCAGTCTCTGACTTCCCGCTTCGGGTGCAAAGGTCAAAGATACCTTGCGCGAATCCTGCGCAAAATCACCCTCGAAGCTGTCTACGCGCAAAGAGGGCAGGGCAAGCCGCGTGCCTGCCGGCAAAGAGGATTTAAGACTTTTCAACAGCCCGCGAAGGTCGGGATAGTCGCCCGTGGAAAGGGAGTTGAGGCTCACCTCATCGTAGCCCGTAGATGATATAAGCGAACACGCCTGTGCCGTCAGCGTATCAACTCCGCGCGGGCGCACGGGGCGGTAAATAAATCCCGCCTGACAAAATCTGCAACCGCGGTAGCACCCGCGCATAACTTCAA
This sequence comes from Clostridia bacterium, assembly GCA_029054485.1. Classification (GTDB taxonomy): domain Bacteria; phylum Bacillota; class Clostridia; order Christensenellales; family Borkfalkiaceae; genus Coproplasma. The sequence goes on from JAIDFD010000266.1 coordinate 3,292, forward strand.
CGATAGCTCTGTCATGCACGCTTTCGCAGTTGGGCACGGCAAATTTTTTCGGGAAGGGCGTATTATCGAGTTCGTTTAACTGCGCCTTTTTTACCTTTGAAATTCCCGAAAAACCCGTCAGTTTTCCGCCGTTGTAAACGGGGGCGGTGAGTTCGGGAATATACACGCCGTCGAGCTTGGAAGCGGCGGCAAAAAATTCCTGCGTTGCGCCGCCGTGCTTTATGTAAAGCTCGCAGACGTCCGCGTCTACCCTTTCGCCGTCGCCTATGAATACTATATCCACAAAATCGGCGAGAGGCTCGGGGTTGACCGCGCAGGGTCCGCCGATTGCGATAAGCGGATAATTTCCCTTTTTACGTTCCTCGCGCAAAAAGGGTATTCCCGCCAAATCAAGCATATACAACAGGTTTGTATAGGACAGCTCGAACTGCATCGAAAAGCCCAAAAAATCAAACTCCGCAAGCGGTTTTTTAAGCCCCAGCGAGTAGAGGGGCACGCCCAGCTTTTTCAAGCCCCGACCGAAGTCGTCCGCGGGTGCAAAACAAAAGTCGGCGCAAAAGCCACGTTCAAGCAAGCTTTCGGCGACTATTTTTATGCCTAAATTGCTCATTCCCACTTCGTACAAATCGGGGAAGCAGAGGCAGAAATTAAGTTTTCCTTCTTTTAAGTCCGGCGCGCCGAACTCGCCGCCCGTGTAGCGCGACGGTTTTTCAACCGAAAGCAACAGGGGGTTAAGACTGTCAATATCAACCTTCATTATGGTTAATTATATAATACCTTAAAAATATAATCAATAAATTTAGGTTTAATTTACGGGTTTAATTGACAAGCAAACGGTTTATCAATATAATAGAAGTATATTTCTTAGGAGAAACAAAACAATGAAAATCGATTTTAAAGGCATAACGGCTGAAGAGCTGTCTTTTAAATTAAACCGCGTAAAACTCAACCCCGAGGACAAGCTTGATATCAAGCCCCAGTTTTCAAGACAGGTAAGAAAGGTTAACGGCAACGATAAGCTGAACTTTATCGCGCTTTCGGTAAAAATCGAATCCACCGAAAAAGAGCCCAAGCCCTTCGATATCAACGCAACCCTTGTAGGCGTTTTCGAAGTGAGCGACATTCACAACGAAAAGGAAGAGCGCAACTTCGTAGTAGAGGGCACCAAGATAATTTATCCCTACCTGCGCTCGGCTGTTACAAATCTCACTGCAAACGCGTTTATCGCGCCCTTGAACCTGCCCATAATTTCGGGACCTATCTTCCCCGAGGACAGAGACCAGTACGCGTTCACGACCAGCGGCGGCAACCTCAACTAACAAGCCTTACGCTTGGCGGCGTATCTTAATTGCATTGGCTCGTGATTAGCTTAACGCATTAAACTTGAAGCAAAACAACTTTTTCTCTATATCATTTTAAGCGGCGCGCCCGACAGG
>JAIDFD010000267.1 GCA_029054485.1 Clostridia bacterium
TTTTATTTGTTTTCGGTTGCGGGTTCGGCGGGTTGTACGGGTTTGGGATATCTCTCCAAAAGCCTTACAAACGCCTTGGAAGAAAGCACCGCAACGCCTGCGGCGATTACAAGCGCCATATCTGCAAACACGAACGAGTTATACGCCGCGCTGTATACGAAGAAACCGCCCAATCCGCTGAACCCTGCGTCGGTTGCATACGCGCTGAACGCGAACACGCCCGAAAGCAGGTGTGCGCAAAATCTGAGAGCGGAAACGAGAATTGCGCCGAGCAAAAATTTTACCTGCGCAAATTTCAGGGCTTCGATTTTTGAGAATACGCCCGCAAAAGCTACAAAGCTGAATGCTATCGGATAATCCAAAAGGAACTGCGCGGGATGAATGATATACGGGTCCTGCATAGCCTGCATAAGTCCGTAAATCAGTCCGACCAAAATTCCTTTCCGCGTTCCGTAGGTGTACGCGTAAAGCATAACGGGCAACAGCGAAACAAGCGTTACGCTTCCGCCCTGCGGCATTTTCCAAAGTTGTACATAAGATAATACAAAGCTCAAAGCAATACAAATTCCCGCAAGCGCGATTGCGCGGCTGTCAAACTTATATTTGTGTTTTCTGCCGAGTATAACAGCGGCAACTACCGCGCCGACAACTAAAACGGCGGCGGAAAGGTAGAGCGCAAGCTCGTTCACGTTGCCGTAACCGTTGTAATAACCGTCGTCCGATATGCGGCGGGAGTAATAAATTCCGATTGTAACGCCCGCGGCGATAACGCCCGCGCCGCAGATACCGCCCAGAATTTTAGCGAGCAGTGAAAACAGTTCGTTCTTTTTTATGCCGATGATAAACAGCGCGATTCCGCTTGCAAGCACGGCGGCAAAGAGGACTAAAAGCGGCACGAATACGAAGTTAATCACGTCGTAATTAACGTAGTTATCTTCGAGGTAATCGCCGCTCATTCGCTTTAAAAGTTGCAGTAAGAGCATTATTATGCCCGCAACGAGCGCGTATGCAATAAACGCGAGAAAGGCGTACTTTGCAAACTTTGCGGCTTTGTCCTTTTCAACCTTTTTAGCAAACACGCAACCCCAGACGACAACGCCCGATATAACGAGCGCGGCAAGGATTGCAACTGTCAGCCACAAGAGGACGGGTTCGGCAACGTCGTAAGCGTAGACGTCCGAGAGTGCAAAAACCATAAATTTTCTCCTTTTACCGCCGTGTCCTTTCGCTAAAAAAACGTTCCCCGAAAGAAAGGGGAACGCGGAAAATTCTCTTTGTACTATCGCTCAACCATTACGTTGCCGATTCAAAGGGTATAATCTCAGCTCGTACGTCTACTTCGCGATTCTGCGTCACGCTTGCGTTTTGTTTTGGTTGTGTACGCTAAGTACACGCCCTGCAACAAATCCGCGCGTTCCTTGACTCGCTCGTATCTGTACGAGCTGACGCGTAGTAGACGTCGGCACCCCCGACGGTATTTAATTGAATTCGCCGAAACTCAGCGTAATTGAATTATAATTTAAAATGTGCATAAAGTCAATTGAAATTTTGCGGGATTTATTATATAATAATGGCATGGCACATGATTTTTACGCATTTTTAGACAGAATGAAGTACATAAAGCGGTGGCAGCTTATGCGTTCCGTTCGGGAAGAGAACATAATGGAACACTCCCAGCAGGTCGCTCTGTTTGCGCACGCGCTGTCTGTTATAAACAACAAAATTTTCGGCGGCAACGTAAACGCGGAAAAGGCGGTTTTATACGCCGTATACCACGAGTGTAGTGAAGTTATGACGGGCGATATGCCCACGCCGATAAAATATTTCAACAACTCAATCCGCGGCGCGTATAAATCGATTGAAGAGCGCGCGGGAGAAAAACTTTTATCTACCTTGCCCGAGGAGTTGCGGGGCGAGATTTCCAAAAGTCTGCGCCCCGATGAGAACTGCGCGGAGTTTGCGATTATGAAGGCGGCGGACAGACTGGCGGCTTACGTCAAGTGTCTGGAAGAACTGCGTTGCGGCAACTCAGAGTTTGCAAAAGCCAAAAAGAGCATAGAAAAGGACTTGCACGAGCGCAAAATGCCCGAAGTTGAGTACTTTATGGAAAACTTTATCGACAGCTTCCGTCTTTCGTTGGACGAGCTGGAAGGGATATAAAATATTTTAAGGAGCTAATGATGAACTGTAAATTTTGTTTCACCGAAAATCCGGACGATGCGGTTTTTTGCAAAGCCTGCGGAAAACGGCTCGACGGTACTGCCGTATGCGGAAGTTGCTCAAAGCAGATCCCCGCAGACAGCGCTTTCTGCCCCTATTGCGGTGTCATGCAGGGCAAAACCCAGCCTAGCTACGCCCCGCCTGCGGCGGCTAAAGCTGAAGTGGTTTCCGCACAGGCTTTTGAAGGAGTCAAGACCCGTAAAATAGATTTTGAAAAAATCTTCAGATACGCCATACCTGCCGCCGCGCTAATCGTTGCGTTGCTTTCGCTGATATTCGTATTTTTTATCGGCTTTAAAGCTTCTGCTTATGCGTTCAACGGGGTTACGCGCGTTGGTGATAGCGGCACAATGAATTTGTTTTACTATTTCGGCGACGCCTACAAAGAAATTTCCGAATTATTAAAAAACTTTGAAGCAGAAGATATGGCTTACTCTGATTATTTTGCTTCGGCTTTGTACATACCCGCCGAGCTGGGTACGGTGGTCGCGGGACTTACCTTACTTTCGGTTTGCGTGCTTTCGATTTTCGCGCTTGTTTACAGCGTGCTTTGCCTTATGGGTAAAACCAAAAAAACGGGCGGCGGACTTGCCATTGCTTCTTTCGTTGCATATCTTGCGGGCGCGCTTGCAATGTACGCGCTCAATAATGCCTATATGAAGTCTGTAAGCGACTATTATACGACCGTTGTTGATTGTACGGTCGACGGCGCAACGCTTGCGGGAATTTCGCTCTGCTCGGTTTTTGCAATTCTTTACTTCGGCTTCAACGTTGCCCGCCGCGGAAGGGAACTTCTTAAAGCGCGCACTATCGTACAATGCGTTCTGTCCCTCGCGGGTTTCGGTATTCTGGTTGCAATAGTTACGCTTTTGGCTAAACCTACACTTTCAATGGAAATTGCAGGAAGTTCCGACAGCGTATGTAATTACGGACTTATGTATGTTCTCGGTCTGCTGGTGGCTTTATGTCAGGGCTGGGACGAGAGCGAGGCTGTTCTCAACCGCAACGAAGCTACCGCTTACATCGTTATAGCGTATGTAATGCTTGCAATAACAATCGTTTTAGCGGTATTTGTGCTTGCGGGCTTTGCAAAGAAAATGAGCCAAAACAACTCCAAACGGCATTTGGCGGTTTGCGTGCTGTTATCGGTATTTGCGTTGCTATTTATGGTATTTACAATAGTTGCGTGCAAAGAGCTTATCACGGCTTCCGAGTATTTGGGCAATGAATCGGATGATTCATTAAGCTTTGTCTACACCGTTCCCATTGCGGTATTCGTGCTTTCGATAGTTGCATTGGCGGTGAGTGTGGTGCAGTGTTGCATTGCAGGCAGAAAGCCGCCCGTGAACACTGTGGAAGTTGCGGCTGAAGTAAACGTTTTGTCTTAAAACTGCAAATTATAAACCCGCAGGCTTTCCGCCTGCGGGTTTTGAAATTGTTAAAGCATTTTTCTCTGCTGATTTCAGCATGATTGCAAGGCTTTCAAAAGAGCAGAAAAACGCAGTAATCAATCTCATTCAGTCGTTTACAAAGTAAAAAACTACCCTGCGGAAAGTCCGCAGGGTTTAAATTTTTATTCAGTTTTGATTTTTTGAGGTCGCCTCCACGACGGGCTGCCTTGCAGCTTTATCGAGTTGTCCTCTTGCAGTGATTTTTACCGGTTATTAAATAACACTGCGACTTAAATTCCGTTTTAGGAATCAGACCTCACGAGTAAACTTGTACATCGGAGTTTACCTTCCTTTCACTTCGTTAGTTCTTGCAAAGTAGAGTCTTTTCATACCCTTACCTCCTTGAACTTTTTTCCCTTATCATATAGAAGCGGTGTAAACTTATTTTGATTTTTTGACCTTGACCCGCTTTCGCGGCTACTTATATTTCATATAGCTTACCTCTTGGATTAATGTTGGTACCTAACATTTTTTGTAAGTTATTTTCTTTTTGTACCTTCATTATAGCACGGAAAATCTGTTTGTCAATACCTTTTTTAAAAATTTTTGCAAATATTTTTTATGTTTGAAATTAAAAAAAATCAAAAAGACAGATAAACGCTTTGCTTTTTAAAAAGAATAACCTATAATAAAGTGAATTAAAAATGAAGGTGAAATTATGTTTGACGGAAATTCGGTACTCGGATTTTGCATTGTGCTTGCAATAATTCTGTTTACCACAAAACTTTTAGGGCTTGTGTTCAGAAAGATAGGTCTGCCGCAGGTTCTCGGTTACATCATCGCGGGTATAATAATTGGACCCGCCATATTCGGCGATTTGCTGGGCGGTTGGGCCCCCCCAAAGGCGGGGATTGGGGGGGGCAGTTTTTTTGACG
>JAIDFD010000268.1 GCA_029054485.1 Clostridia bacterium
CTGAGATTCGTATAACCGTTTCCCACCTCCGTTTCGGCGACACGCCCATTCAGTCGGAATATCTCATCGACTCGGCTGACTTCGTTCAGTGTTCCAACCCCTCGTACATTACCCGTTACGATATGACGGGCGACATCAAGGTCGGCGGTACGTTCCTCATCAACACGAACGCGACCACCGTTGAAGCACTCGAAGAGTTCCTGCCCGCAAAGGTTAAACAGGACCTTGCAAAGAAGAAGATCAACCTCTACGTTATCGACGCAATCAAGATTGCGGCAGAGCTTGGACTTCGCGGCAGAACCAACACCATTTTGCAATCCGCGTTCTTCCGCGTCAATCCCCAGATTATGCCCTACGATAAAGCAATCGAATATATGAAGTACATGGCTAAAAAATCGTTCGGCAGAAAGGGCGATGCAATCGTTCAGATGAACTACAACGCAATCGACTCCGCCGCAGGCGACAACCTCATTAAAATAGAAGTTCCCGCCTCTTGGGCAAACGCAACCACCGGAGCGGAAATGGTACAGGGTCACGCGGACAAGTACTATCAGGAAATCATCAAACCCATTCTGTACCTCGAAGGCGACAAACTTAAATCCTCGCAGTTCAACGCAGACGGACACGTTCCCACGGGTACAACCAAGTTTGAAAAACGCGGCGTTGCCGTTCTTGTTCCCGAAATCGACATCAACAAATGTATTCAGTGCGGCTCATGCTCGTTCGTATGCCCCCACGCTTGTTTAAGACCCGCTCTTATGGCAACCGGTTCGGAAAGACCCGAAAGCCTCACTTCGAAGGCGGCAATCGGACTCCCCGGCTACGACTACAAGATGCAGGTATCTCCCCTTGACTGTATGGGTTGCGGCGTGTGCGCAACCGTCTGCCCCGTAAAGGACGGCGGCGCAATCAAGATGATTCCTCTTGCGGAATCGCTTGCTAAGCATGAAGACGCAAACTGGGAATACGCGGTTGACCTTCCCGAAGTCGACACCTCCAAATTCAGAGTTGACACCGTTAAGGGTTGCCAGTTCGCTACTCCCCTCTTCGAGTTCTCGGGCGCGTGCGCAGGCTGCGGCGAAACTCCTTACGTTAAGGTTGTAACCCAGCTCTTCGGCGAAGATATGGTTATCGCAAACGCTACGGGCTGCTCGTCGATTTACGGCGGCTCGTCGCCCACATGTCCCTACACCACCAACAAACAGGGCAGAGGTCCCGCTTGGGCTAACTCCCTGTTCGAAGATAACGCCGAATTCGGCTACGGTATGAATCTTGCTTACTCCGCAAGAAGAAAGGCGGTTAAAGACAAGGTTGCAAAACTTGCCGAGCTTTGGGCAAACAATGAAGTTGCTAAATTCGCTTGCGAAAATTACCTCAACGCATTCGAAGACAGAGAACCCTCGAAGAAAGCCAGCGCAGAACTGTTACAACTTTTGGAAGGTTGCAAGGACTGCGGCTGTGAGGCTGATACGCTTGTAAAAGAAATTCTTGCAGACAAAGACTGTCTTGCAAAGAAATCGGTATGGATTTTCGGCGGCGACGGTTGGGCTTACGACATCGGTTACGGCGGACTTGACCACGTTCTCGCTTCGGGCGAAGACGTAAACGTTCTCGTTCTCGACACCGAGGTTTACTCCAATACCGGCGGTCAGGCGTCCAAGTCTACCAACATCGGCGCGGTTGCTAAATTCGCTTCCGCAGGTAAGAGAGTAAAGAAAAAGGATTTGGGTATGATTGCAAAATCCTACGGCTACGTTTACGTTGCGCAGGTTGCAATGGGCTCGAACCCCGCTCAACTCTTGAAAGCATTAACCGAGGCTGAAGCTTACCACGGACCTTCGCTGATAATCGCTTACGCTCCCTGCATCAACCACGGCATC
>JAIDFD010000269.1 GCA_029054485.1 Clostridia bacterium
GACGAGCTGTTGTGGATTTGGCAAAAAAAGTCCAACAACGTTCACGACCTCAATTCAAAAATATGGAACCAGTGGGCGGACGAAAACGGCTCTATAGGCAAGGCTTACGGCTATCAGCTAGGCATAAAGCACAAGTATAAAGAGGGCGAGTTCGATCAGGTTGACAGGGTGCTTTACGATTTGAAGCACAACCCCGCCAGCCGCCGCATAATGACAAATATTTACAACTTCGCGGACTTGCACGAAATGAATTTGTACCCTTGCGCATACTCTATGACTTTCAACGTTTCGGGCGATACGTTGAACGGAATTTTAAACCAACGCTCTAACGATATGCTCACAGCAAATAACTGGAACGTGGTGCAGTACGCCGTGCTTTTGATTATGTTTGCGCAGGTTTCCGGACTTAAAGCGGGCGAGCTGGTTCACGTTATCGCGGACGCGCATATTTATGACAGACACGTTCCCATAGTGGAAGAAATCATAAAAATGCCCCGCCTTACCGCGCCCAGGCTGGAAGTTGACAAAAGTATTACAAACTTCTACGACTTCACGGTAGACAGCTTCAAGCTTGTGGATTATAAGTGCAACGATAAGAAATACGACATTCCCGTTGCGGAGTAAAAACGCATATACGCGTCGCAATACTTCGTCAAACTCTGCTTTATTTCGGGTTGCGTACGTCCGTGTACGTGCCCCTTATAAATGCTCGTTTTCCTTGTCTTGCTTGTGTCTATGCATTTTTAATTAACGAGGTTTTATGAAAGCGATTTTGCATGCAGATAAAGAGTGGGGAATAGGAAAGGGCAACACCCTTATGTTTTCAATTCCCGCCGATATGAAATTTTTTCGCGAAACGACAACGGGCAACGTAGTCGTTATGGGTTTGAATACGCTCAAATCTTTTCCCGAAGGCAAGCCGTTGAAAAACCGCACGAACATTGTTCTTTCGGCAACGGGCGAACCCTGCGAGGGGTGCATTGTAGTAAGCTCGCTTGAAAGTCTTTTGGCGGAAGTTAAAAAATACGACCCCGACAAAGTTTTCGTGATAGGCGGCGCAATGACCTATAAGCTTTTGCTTCCCTATTGCAGTGAAGTACTCGTTACCAAGGTCGACGCGGTGGGCGGTGCGGACGCGTATTTTGAAAATCTGGACAATAATCCGAACTTTAAACTCGTTCACGAAAGCGAGCCTGTTGAAACCAACGGCTATAATATAAAATTCACAACCTACAAAAATCTAAGCGTAAAAAAATAAAAAAGTGCCGCCCGATACGGG
>JAIDFD010000027.1 GCA_029054485.1 Clostridia bacterium
CGTTAGTACTCGCTAAAATCGAGGCGGAACTCGCGCAAATCCGCGCGGAACAGCACGCTTCGCACGGCTATTCGGCTCCCGCGCCCGTTTACGGACCTCAGCCCGCAAACAGTGACGCAAGTGCGGTTATGCTCGCAAAAATGGAAGCAGAATTTGCAAAAATGCAGGCAAAGCAAGAAGCTTCGCAAGAAGTCAACGCGGCTAAAATGGAGCTTGAATTCTACAAACTGCACGGTATGCCCGCGAATTACGGCGGTTACGGCTACAACCAGTTTGCTCAACAGTCGGCTAAACCTATGGATCTGCCCAACAGACCGCAGAATTACTCCGCGGAGGAAGTAGGCGCGATTATGGCGGCTATGATGCGTAATATGGGCGTAAACCCTGCCGAGCTTTCGCAGACTAAGCCCGCAGAACTGCCCCAGTCTACCGAAGAAGGCAAAAATTCCGCTTCGGCAAGTTATCCGCCCGATGCGGTAATAACTACCACAACAACAGTCGACACAACCAAAAACGGCAACGCCCGCGCTAAGCAGACGGACGACGGCAGGCTGTTTGACATTGACGGATTCTACGACAATTTTGAAAACAAATAATAAAAATACCTCACGGAATTTTCCGTGAGGTATTTTTATAAAAACCGCTGAAAATGAATTGACAATGACAGCAATTTAAAATATAATGTTCAAGTAAGTTGCTGTTATGGCTCAGTAGGTAGAGCACGTCCTTGGTAAGGACGAGGTCGCGGGTTCAAATCCCGCTAACAGCTCCAAAAAAACCGCTATATTTAGCGGTTTTTTCTTATGTTCTGCACTAAATATAGTATTTATCGAATTTGGCGAATAAAGCTAAAAATATTTGCAGACGAATTGTAGACTTTTTGTGTAAAAAATAAGGCAATTTTAGAGGTAGGGCACATTCTTGTCTGATTACTCTCTAAAACTGCCTAAACGCCCTATTTATGTCTTAATTGCAGACATTTGCAGACGAAAAAATTTTTATTAGTAATATACTTTCCGACTTTTTATTTGCAGAAATTGAACTTATGCTTTTAATTTTAAATAAATTCAACATTTATTATTGCATAAGGAATGATTGTTGTATCATCGACTATTAATAGTAAAATCTTATTGTCGTAAATTTCCACCAAGCCGGAGCTACCGATTACGCCGTCTTTAAACACATAACCATAATTATTAGCAATGTGGCCATATATGTTTACTGATACATCGGTAGTATTTTGTAGTACCAGCAATGATTTATTTGAGGTTAATGTTGAATAAGTTTCTCCATTATATTGGATATTTGTTGTTTTTGCGTTTTCAAGAATATAGATCTGTTGTTCATTATATGTAATGGCAGTTTCAATTAAGTTTCCATTGTTATCAATATAAGGTACTAAATAAATAATAATAATACTTAAATCGTATTTATTTCGTCCTATAT
>JAIDFD010000270.1 GCA_029054485.1 Clostridia bacterium
CGAATTTTCCATACCACGAACACCGCAGACCGTTTTCAATCTTTATTATACATTATATAGAATAAAAAGGCAAGGGGCAAATTATTCCAATATTCAAAAAAATTTTCGCAACGTTTTATTTTACTTGATTTTTGTATGCAAAAGCCGTAAAATTATAAAAAAATATTCAGAGGATTAATATGCAGGAAATTACGGGCGTAATTACTTCGGACGCCACTCCCTACTCCGAGTACAAAAACAACCTCGGAAAAGTTGTTACAACAAAAGGAACTATTCATAATATCAGACTTATGTCTGACTTCGCGTTCATAATACTTCGGACGGCGCGCGAACTTATCCAGTGCGTCTACTCGCCCGAGTTTTCTTCATTCCGTCTTAACGATTCCGTCGTAGAACAGGCGAGCGCGAAAATTACCGGAAAGGTCGTTCAGAGCGAAACGAGAGACGGGAGCGAAAGGTACGAACTGCAAATTCATAATATAGAAATACTGTCCTCCCCTGCGGCTATTCCTCCCGTGGTCATTTCGAAAAAGCAGATAAACTGCGACCTGTCAGTCAATCTCGATAACCGCCCCGTTACTCTGCGCAATCCAAAAGAGCGTGCGATTTTCAAAATACAGGAAGGCATCCAGCGCGGTTTCAGAGAATATCTGCAGAGCCAGAACTTCACTGAAATCCACTCCCCCAAAATTAATTTTGCGGGCGCGGAGGGCGGCACAAACGTGTTTAAACTGGATTACTTCGGCAAAACGGTTTATCTTGCGCAAAGCCCCCAGCTTTACAAGCAAGCTCTCGTACCCGTGTACGAAAGAGTTTTTGAGATTGCACCCGTTTTCCGTGCAGAGCATCACGACACTTCAAGGCACTTGAACGAGTACATTTCAATGGACTTCGAAATGGGCTTTATAGACTCGTTTTACGATATAATGAATATGGAAACAGGTGCGCTGAAATATATAATGAATTTGCTTAAAACCGAATACGCGCCCGAAGTAGACTTATTGAAGGTTGAAATTCCCGAAATAACTTCTATTCCCTGTATCCGCTTTAAGGACGCGAAAGAGCTTTGCGTTAAAAAGCTGAAAAACATCACCGATATGAAAGACTTCGAACCCGATGAAGAGGCTTTCCTCGGCAAATGGGCTAAACAGCAATTTAACTCGGATTTCCTGTTTGTAACCCACTACCTCTCGAAAAAACGTCCTTTCTACACAATGGACGACCCCGAAGATCCCGAAGTTACCCTCTCTTTCGACCTTTTGTTCAGAGGAATAGAAATCACCTCGGGTGGACAGAGAATTCACGACTATAACGAGCAGGTCGCAAAAATGAAAAAACTGGGAATGAACCCCGACGAGTTTGATACCTATCTTATGCTCCACAAATACGGCGCACCCCCTCACGGCGGTCTGGGTTTGGGACTTGAAAGAC
>JAIDFD010000271.1 GCA_029054485.1 Clostridia bacterium
GGCGAACCAAATGGTTCGCCAGCCCTTGTGCAGTCAATCATAGTTTTAAGCGCCCTGCGGAAAACCGCAGGGCGCTTAAATAAAACGTATTAAAAAATCAGAGGTTTGTGTGTACTAATGTTTGTCGGTATCGGTAGAATCTGAATTGGGCTTGCACTTGTCGCAGGCGGTACAGCCGCCGCAACCGCAGTCGCAACCGCCGCCCTTATGTTTGACCTTGCGGTAAATAAGCCAGCCGACCACGGCGGCAACCGCTAAGCAAACCACGATCAAAATTGCTATATCCCAACCGTTCATTGATTCTTACCGTCCTTTTTTCTGCGCTTGAAGATAGACATAATATCAAACTTGCCCAAATTGCGAAGCACAATGAAAGTGGTTATTACTGCGGCAACCGCAACCCATATTGCAACGGGCCACCACCAGCCGCCGATAGTGTAAACTGCCGCGCCGATGATATAGCTTGCCGCTACCCAGAACAGAAGAGTCCATTTGAACTTGCCCTGCGGAAGCTCTGCCTTTGCCGTTGCGCAAGCCGCAAAGCAGGGAATTGTAGTCATATTGAATGCGATAAACGCTATCAGTCCGGGGATTGTTATGCCCGTTGCCTGAATCATTGCACACGCGGCGGTTATGCCCTCTTCGTCCTCTAAAAGTTCAGCAGCATCGAATCCGCCGAGGTTAGCCGCACCCATACTTACAAGGCAGGCGCCCAGAGTTCCGAATGTTGCGATAACGTTTTCCTTTGCGATAAGTCCGGTGATTGCCGCAACCGCGAACACCCAACCGTATTCGCCGAGCTGCGAGCCGAAACCGAGCGGTGTGAACACGGGCTGAACGAGTTTGCCGATTGAAGCGATAATTGACTCGTTCATAGATTCATCGGGAACGAAGTGCCACTGCCAGTTGAGGTGAGAGAACAACCATACGATAACGGTTGAAGCGAAGATAATCGTAAACGCCTTTTTGACGAAGTGTTTAGTCTTATCCCAAAGGTGAAGCATAAGGTTTTTGAAGCGGGGCAAATGATATGCGGGAAGCTCCATAATAAAAGGAGGAGTTTCGCCCTTCAAAGTGGTGTTGCGCATAAGCAGTACGCTGACGATTGCCGCGCAGATACCCAAAAGATACATACAGTAAGTGATTACGTCCGCGTTGCCCACGCCGAAAGAGGTTACGATACCGCCCGCGATAGCAACGAGAATGGGAAGTTTAGCTCCGCACGAGAAGAAGGGAATTACGCGGATTGTCGCCGTTCTTTCCTTGTCGTCCGCAAGCGTTCTTGTATTGATTGCCGCGGGAACGGAACAGCCGAAGCCCATAATCATAGGCATAAACGCTCTGCCCGAAAGTCCGAAGCGGCGGAAAATTCTGTCGAGTACGAACGCGATACGCGCCATGTAACCCGTGTCCTCCAAGAGAGAGAACCAAAGGAAAAGCAAAAGAATCTGGGGAAGGAAACCGAGAACGGCGAAGATACCGCCGAGTATTCCGTCCGCAACCAGTCCCGAAAGCCACTCTACTGAGATAGCCCCGCCGACTGCGTCCATAATAAGTCCGAAAATAGTATCGAATACGTTAAACAGTATCACGCCCGGTGAGAACACCGCCCCGTCGTAGAAAATGCCTACAAAAGTTGCAAGCCCTTCGGAAAGACCCAAATCATCGAGTGCGGGCAAGCCTTCTGCTCCGCCTATGCGCGACCACGCGCCGATATACAGGAAGTCCTCGGAGAAAGTGACGTGGAATATCGCAAACAGAATTACGATAAACACGGGAATAGCCCAGACTCTGTGAGTTAAAAGTTTGTCTATTTTATCCGATTTGGTCAGAACCTCGTTGTTGGCTTTCACCTTTGCCGTAGAGAGTTTGGCCGATATGTATTTGTATCTTTCGTCCGCGATTTCAGCCTCCATATCCTTGCCGTTTGCGGCGGATTCGAGTGCCTGTTTCGCGCCCTTGCGGGAAAGTTCAAGCTCGTCGCTTTCCAAAAGTTTTACCGCGTGGAATAAGGGCGATGGAACTTCTTCCGCCTCGTAGTATGCGCAGGCGGTTTCGAGCTGTTTGTCGAGAACGCCCTTTAAAACCGTGTTTCCCTTTCTCTCCGCGGGCATAGCGGCGGCTTTATCCATAAGCTGTTTAATGCCCTTGCCTTTGAGCGCGCAGATTTCGACCACGGGAACACCCAACGCTTTTTCGAGCGCGGCGGCGTCTATTTTGTCGCCGACCTTTTCAACCTCGTCCATCATGTTGAGGGCAACTATTACGGGAACGTCCATCTCCAAAAGCTGGGTCGTAAGATACAGGTTGCGCTCTAAGTTGGTGGCGTCTACTATGTTGATAATTCCATCGGGGTGGCTGTCTAAAATGAAGTTACGCGAGATAACCTCTTCAGGGGTGTAGGGTGACAGCGAATAGATACCGGGCAAATCCACGATATTAATATGTTTTTCGCCGCCCTTGTAAACGCCCTCGCGCCTGTCAACCGTAACGCCGGGCCAGTTGCCGACGTGCGCGGTCGCGCCTGTCAGCGCGTTGAAAAGGGTGGTTTTCCCGCAGTTGGGATTTCCTGCCAAAGCAAAAGTTTTCATTGTACTTCCACCTCCACGCAAGCCGCTTCCGCTTTGCGGAGCGTAAGCTCGTAGCCGCGGATTGTAACTTCGATAGGGTCGCCGAGGGGCGCTTTTTTCTTCATCGTAAGCTGTGCGCCGGGGGTGACGCCCATATCGAACAGCCTGCGGCGGATTTTTCCTTCACCCGTTACGGCCTTGATTGTGCCGCCTTCTCCAACGGCAAAATCGCTCAACAATTTTTGCATATTTCTCCTTTTATATTGCGCGGCGGATAAAGCCGCTTAAAAATTTAAAACAAAACCCAAGTTAATATTTTCGGCGAAAAATTAAGGGGCTTTTTAAGCCACCAGAATTTTTCCCGCAAGGTCTCTATCAAGGCACAGCCTGCCCTCTTTGACGATAACTATTACGTTTCCGCCGCTTGAGGACAACAAAGTTATTACGCCGCCTTCCGAAATCCCCATTTCCTGCAAATGCTTTCTGGTTTTTTCGTCCGTGCCGACTTTTCTTATAACAAGCTCGCGTCCGCTGGGCGCAAATGCAATCGGCATAATCCACCTCCGAAAAATTAACCTAAACTAACTTTTATGATTTTATTATAATCATATATATACTCATTGTCAAGCAA
>JAIDFD010000272.1 GCA_029054485.1 Clostridia bacterium
ACGTTTCGTAAATCTTCTCTAAGCATTAAAATTTTTGTCCTTTTAAAATATCACATAGAATTTTAATACGGTTGCAGAAAAATTGCAACCGTATTTGAGTATGCGTTATAAATTTTTGCGGTTTGATAAACCGTTACAATCGGCGATAAACTTTTGCAATCAATTTTACTCGATTATTCTGCGTTTTACTCTTATTCCTCTGGTTTCGGTAAAACTTACCCTTTCATTTTTCATATATTTACGCGAACATACCAATCTTACGAGCGGTTCCGTTGCAGAAGTCCAGACCCAAATTTGATAAAGCGTACCGCTGATTTTAGGCGTGCGCCTGCCGATTACGTGTTGACTGTGAACTTCGCACCGCTTAACAACTCCTCTCCTTACGACCTTTTTAGGTTTCCGGTATTTCGAGCTTTTGGGTGCGCTGTAATAGTTCCTGCGCTCGACAAGCGAGTAAATCAGAAATCCGATAATCGTCAGAAAAAACAAGCCGCCGCCAACGCCCATTATTATAAATCCAGTGGGCTGTATCCGCGCGCTTGAAAGCAAAATGCCCGCCATAAAAGTCAAAAGCATAAGTCCCAGCCAGACGAAAATCAAAACGGGTTTTGCTTTTTCGCTTGCGGGTGCTTTTTTAAAAGCCTCTTTACCTTCCTTTGAAAAGCCGAAAGCCGATGAAATCAAATCGCCCGCGTTTTCCGCGCCCTCGCCGTAATACTCCGCCCTCGCCTTTAAACTTTCCTCTCTGGTCTTTGCGGAATTTATTTTTTCCAAAAGTTCCGCCTCTTCTTCGGGCGTGCGCTCTTGTTGCGCGTTTTTCTTCAAATCCGCGTTAAGCTCGCGGATAAACTTAACGCCGTAAGCTATGCCCACGGCGAGAAAGTCTGCAACGCAAATTCCGAAACCCAGAAATATCAGCCAGTCCATTCGGTACAATGCGCCGATCACAAAACAGACAATCAGCGCGACCATTCCCAATGCGCCGATAATTAAGTAAAGTGCTTTGCCTTTCATTTTTAAAATTCGCTCTTGGTCTGACGTTCGAAAAGTTTTAAAATAATTTCCATACAGGTCTTTGCGCCATCGCCGCCCTCGAACGCGTGCGAGAGGAAACAAGCCTCGTACACGGCGTGGGTTATGGGCAACTCTATGCCGTATTTGTCGCCCAGTTCTTTCATAGCTTTTGCGGTCATAACGCCCTCGGCGAGCTTATCGAATTTTGCGCCGTGCGCCATCATCTCGCCGTAGGTGCGGTTGTGCGAATACTCGGAAAACAGGGTGGTTTCGTAGTCGCCCAAGTGCGCCAGACCGTAGGCGGAATTAAACTCGCCGCCCATAGCCTTGATGAGTTTGCCGACCTCGTACGCGCCGCGCGCCATAAGCGGTCCTTTCAAGCTGACATAGCCGCTTCCGTCCAGAACACCCGCCGCAATACCCAAAACGTTTTTTGCCGCCGCGCCGATTTCGGTGCCGATTAAGTCGTTACCGTAGTAAAAACGGATAAGGTTGCTTTTGAAGCTGTCGGCAAGATACCTTTTCAGCTCTTCGTTTACGCTGTCTATTACCATACAGTTGGGTATGCCCTGCGTGAACGCCTGAATGTGACCCGGTCCTACCCATACGGCTACGTTTTGCGCGGGGATACCGCTTTCAACCATAACTTCGGACAGTCTTTTGCCCGTGCTTTCCTCTATGCCTTTCATACAGAGAACGAAAGGTTTGTTTTTAACATCGAACTTAGTTACCTTTTGCATAAAGCCGCGCAGTCCCTGCGAGGAAATCGAAATAATTATAACGTCCGCGCTTTCTACCGCCTGCTTCAAGTCGCAGGTAAGCGTAATCGATTTATCCAAAGTAACGTACTCGTTTTTGCCCGTGGTTTTTAAAATCTCGTAAGAATATTCGCCCTCGGGACCCCAGCTCGTTACCTGATTTTTAAGAACGGTTGCCTGATACCAAGCTATAAACGAACCCCAGCGTCCGCAACCTAAAACTGATACTTTCATTTAGTAATTCCTTATTTTAAATTTGTTTGCGTTCGGAAAGCGCACGCGAAAGAGTAACTTCATCGGTGTACTCAAGCTCGCTTCCAATAGGTATACCGTGCGCAAGCCTTGTTACATTTACGCCGAGCGGCTTTAAAATTTTCGCAATATACATTGCGGTCGCCTCGCCCTCTACGTCCGGATTCGTTGCCATAATGACTTCCTGAACGCAGCCTTCGTTTACGCGGGCAAGAAGCTCTTTTATGCGAATATCGTTCGGTCCGATACCGTCCATAGGGCTGATTACGCCGTGAAGGACGTGGTAGACGCCTTTGAACTCGTGCAGTTTTTCCATTGCGATTACGTCCTTAGGCTCTTTGACCACACAGATTACCGCCTTATCGCGCCGCTTGCAGATTTCGCAAACGTCCTCTTCGGTAAAATTTCCGCATACCTTGCAGTATCTCACCTTGCGCTTGCACTCTACGATACTCTCCGCAAAGGCTTTTGCCTCGCTATCTGACATACCTATTATTTTGTAAGCGTATCTCTGCGCCGTCTTTTTGCCTACGCCGGGAAGCTTTGAAAACTCGTTTATAAGTCTGCCTATTGGCTCGATAAATACGTCCATTTAGATTAAACCGCCGAGACCGCCGCCGTTTTTGCCAAAAGGTCCCATTTTTTCGTTATAAATTTCATCGGCTTTTTTATAGCCGTCGTTGATTGCCGCCATAATAAGGTCTTCAAGCATTTCAACGTCGTCCTCATCGGTAATATCGACCACCTGTGAAAGCTTACTGCCGAACTCAATGCCGTTGATAATTTTTTTACCGTTCATATATACGACTACAGTTTCATCGCCCTCTTCGCCGCCGCCGGAAAGAC
>JAIDFD010000273.1 GCA_029054485.1 Clostridia bacterium
CGGTGGCTGCGGCGGTCAACGCGGGGGCGGACACGGCGGGGGGGGCGGCAGATTCAGATAAAATACTCGCCAAAAAAATACGGCGCGGATTGCAATGCAATCCGCGCCTTTTTATTGCGCAAAATTCAAAAGGTTACTCCGCCTCTACGTTCACCTTTATCTTGGAAGATACGCCTTCCATAAGTTTTAAATCAACGTCGTAAGTTCCCACAGTCTTAATGGGTTGGGCGAGTATTACCTTCTTTTTGTCTACGTTGTAACCGTCTGCCTGAAGCGCGGCGGCTATGTCGGCGCCCGTAACCGAGCCGAACACCTTTCCGCCCTGTCCCGCCTTTATGGATATGCGGAACAGTTTGCCGCTTATGCTCTTCGCGAGTTCCTGCATAGCCTTGACCTCTTCCGCCTTGTGGAAGTCAGCCGCAGACTTTTTTTGATTTATATCGTTCAGCTTGGTTGCCGTGGCAATTTCAGCCAGACCTTTCTTTATAAGGAAGTTTCTCGCGTAGCCTTCGTTTACGTCCTTAACTTCGCCTTTCTTGCCCTGCCCTTTAACGTCTTGCAATAAAATAATTTTCATAAGCACTCCTTTTGGTTTATTTTACTTAAAATTATCCGATTTGTCAATACCCTGAGAATAAATTGCCTTTGCGGTACACATACTTGTATTCGGAGGATATTTTATGAAAACGAATCACGATATAGCTTGTAACGTTACGGGCTGTAAGTTCAACGCCAACGGCTGTAACTGCTCCCTTGAAAAAATTACCGTAGGTTGCACTTGCAATAGCGAAGTTTGCACCTGCTGCGAAAGCTATTCAGAAAAGTAATTAAATATCACTTTTAAAAGCGCGGAAACGTTTTGTTTCCGCGCTCTTTTTATTGAAGATAGTTTGCAATGGGAAGCTTCAATACTCCCATAGCGTTGAGTATGTTGTTATCGTAAATATAAGTTGCAATACCGCTCTTATCGAAGTAGGCGTTAAACACGTTCATAAAGTCGAAGTCGTGAACGGAATTGATTATCGCGCCAACGATAAGCAACACGGCGAGAATTACCGTAGTCAAAGCTATTGCGCCGAACACGCCGTCTATACTTCTGAAAATTTTTCCGCTCCGCGCCATATCGATAAACTTTGGTACGAATACCGCAATCAAAATCACGGGAACGAGCATCAGCACGAAAAGCCCCAACGCGATTATACTCTGCGATACGAAAAGCGTGGACAGCTTCATCTGTTGCAAAATTGCTGAAACGCTTGAAAGCTTGTCTGCAAGGTGATTGTCAAGCGCATGCGCAACCGTTACAAAATCGTTGACTTTGAAAGCAAAGTACACCGCGAGCATACCAGCGCCTATGACCATAAATATGACTACGCCCGTCCACAGTGTGGAAGATATACCGCTTGAATAGCCCGCCTTTATGCACACCATCAAAATGCCGATAACCGCGAAATCGAAAAGGTATTTCTTGAAGAACAGCCAGCTTCCGCTTTCAAACAGTTTGCCGAGCAAAACGTAAAGTTTGCCGCCCTCGTGAGCGAGTCTTGTAAAATCAACCAGTGCCAAAAATGCCGCCGCAACGATTCCCGCTATGACTACTCCCTTTATGGCGAGAGTCAACGCGCCGAACACCCTGTTCAGAACGCTCCACGCTCCGCCGGACTGCTTGGGCTTATGCTTTGTCAGCTTTTTGTACTCCTTCATATCCTCCGCGGCGAGCGCGCTGAGAATTTTGACGGTGTTCTGCTCGTTTTCTATGTATTTAGAGTAATACGACATCTGCTTGCGCTTTTCAATCCGCTTTTCAAGAAGTTTACGAAACAGCCAGAAAAGAAACATAAACAGACCGATAAAGAATATTGCAACGGCAAAGGAAATAAATCCGCCGGCAACAGCCGCGCCCGATTTCATTTTACTTGAAATAAGCCCTGCAACTGGTATGGCGATAATTCCCGTGAGTATAAACTCAACTCCCCAGGACTTAACGCGCGTAAAGCCTTTACACGCGCCTATTACGCCGCCGATTACCGCAAAAGACAATATCGGGCAAATAATAGCTAAACCTATCAAGTTCATTTTTTCACCATTTTGGACGGTTTATTTTTTAAAACTGTCCTTTAACGAAACGATTTCCGAAAGAATCAATCCGTTTTCCGTATTTTTTTTGAAATAGCCTGTCCGCAAAAGCTGGAACGACTTTCCGTCCTCGCTGTCGGCGAGATATCTTTCCGCTTTGCCGAAGGTAATTTTTTCGCTGTCCGCGTTCAGCCTTTCCGCGTAGTCCTGATCGGGGTACTGCTCGTCCTTTAAAAGAGGCTCGTACTGTCTGAACTGAACGTCGCAGCCGTATTTTTCGTCCACCCACTGGATTACGCCCTTAGCCTTTATATCGGTGGGCGCGGTTGAACCGCTCCTCGTTTCGGGGAAGTAGGTGCAGAGTATCTCTTCCACTTCGCCGTCCTTATTAAGTTTTACGTCGTCGCAACGCACAATGTACGCGCTTTTAAGACGGACGGTACCGCCCTTTTGAAGCCGCTTGTATTTGGGGGGCGGATTCAGTGAAAAGTCGTCCCTGTCGATATACACGCTTCCCGTAAATTTTATTTTTCGGGTGCCGCTTCCCTCTTTCATAGGGTTGATATCGAAGTCTAGCTCTTCCTCACCCTCGTAGTTGGTTATAGTAAGTTTAACAGGATTGATTACTGCCATAGCGCGTTCGGCGGTTTCGTTCAGCTCATCGCGGATACAGCTGTTTAACTGCGCCTGATTTACCACTGAGTAAGCCTTTGCAACGCCAACGTCCGCACAGAATTTTTTTAACGCCTCAGGCGGTACGCCTCGGTTTTTAAGTCCCATTACGGTGGGCATTCTGGGGTCGTCCCAGCCGCGCACAAAGCCCTCGTCCACCAGCTTTTTGAGATAACGCTTGGACATAAGCATATTGGTTATGTTAAGCCTTGCAAACTCTATCTGTCTGGGAAGGGGCGCTTCAAAGCCCGCCTTTTCAACAAACCAGTTGTAAAGGGGTCTGTGGTTTTCAAATTCAAGCGAACAAAGAGAATGTGTAATTCCCTCTATCGCGTCCGACACGGGGTGCGCAAAATCATACATAGGATAAACGCACCACTTGTCGCCCGTGCGGTAATGCGGCACGTGCGCTATACGGTAAATTACGGGGTCGCGCATATTTACGTTGGGCGAAGCCATATCGATTTTTGCTCGCAGAGTTTTAGCGCCGTCCGGATATTTACCCGCTTTCATTTCGCGGAAGAGTTTTAAGTTCTCTTCAACGCTCCTGTTTCTGTAAGGCGAGGGTTTGCCCGCCTCGGTAAGTGTTCCGCGGGTTGCGGTTATTTCTTCCGCGGACAAATCGCAGACGTATGCGTTTCCGTCCGTGATATATTTTTCGGCGATTTCGTAAAGCCTGTCGTAATAGTCGGAAGCGAACACAAGTCTGTCGTACTCGAAGCCAAGCCACTTGACCGCGTCCACGATTGAATCTACATATTCATAATCCTCTTTCGCGGGGTTGGTGTCGTCCATTCTGAGATTTATTTCGCCGTGATACTTGTCCTTCACTCCGAAGTTTATGCACATAGCTTTAATATGCCCTATGTGCAGATAACCGTTGGGTTCGGGCGGAAAGCGCACAACGATTTTATTTCCGCGGCTCTCGAATTTGCCCGCCGAAAGTTCTTCGTTGATAAATTGCTCTATAAAGTTAGATGCCTCGGGAAGTTCCATATTTCTCCTTAATTTTACGACAACCCCGTTATGTTGCCGTCTTTATCTACGTCTATGTGCTCGGCTGAGGGGATTTTGCCGAGACCGGGCATAAGCATAATATCGCCCGCTACGGCGACTATAAAGCCCGCGCCGCCTTTATATATAATATCGCGCACAAAAATTTTAAAGCCCGTGGGAGCCGATAGCTTTTTGGGGTCGTCCGAAAGCGAGTACTGGGTCTTTGCTATAATCACGGGCAGATTTTTAATTCCCGCAT
Source organism: Clostridia bacterium (assembly GCA_029054485.1). Lineage (GTDB taxonomy): Bacteria > Bacillota > Clostridia > Christensenellales > Borkfalkiaceae > Coproplasma. Next base: position 4,004 of record JAIDFD010000273.1, read on the forward strand.
TTTCAAGCGACTTGATTTTTTCAAGCGCGGTTTGGGAAAACTCCGCGCCGTTGCCGCCGTACACTTTTTTGACTATGCTTTCTATTTTTTTGACGATACCGTCTTTAAGCTCGTAAGCGTATTTGAGTTTTGATTTTTTGCCGCACTCTTCTATTACGGCTTGCGCCAAGTCCTTGCCGCCTTCGCCGCCCTTTAAGAAAACGTCAGTGAACACCGCTTTCGCGCCCGCCTTTTTGCAGGCTTCAAGTACCGTTTCAATCTCTTTTTCGCTGTCGGTTGCAAATCTGTTCATTGCAACCACGCAGGGTTTGTTGAATACCTTTTTCACGTTTTCAACGTGTTTTAAAAGGTTGGGAAGTCCGCTCTTTAACGCGGGGATATTTTCTTCCGAAAGATTAGCCTTGTCCGCGCCGCCGTGAAGTTTCAACGCCTTTACCGTTGCAACCACTACCACGCAGTCGGGCTGAATGTCCGCGATACGGCATTTTGCGTCAAGGAATTTTTCCGCACCCAAATCCGCGCCGAAGCCCGCCTCTGTTACGGTGTAATCCGCAAGGGTCATCGCCGTGTAGGTTGCGCGCACCGAGTTACAGCCGTGCGCGATATTTGCAAAGGGTCCGCCGTGTACGATTGCGGGCGTGCCCTCCAGAGTCTGTACGAGGTTGGGTTTTATCGCGTCCTTTAAAAGCGTTGCCATTGCGCCGTCCGCATTGAGCTGTTTTGCACGGACGAAGTTTCCGTTCTCGTCGACGCCGACCACGATTTCGCCTATTCTCTTTTTCAAATCGGCAAGGTCGCGGGCGAGGCACAAAATCGCCATAACCTCGGAAGCTGCGGTGATTTCAAAACCTTCCTGTCTGGAATAGCTTTCGCACCCGACCATTTTGCCGGCTTCGCACTTAATCGTCAGATCGCGCAGTGCGCGGTCGTTCATATCCATACAACGGCGGAAAGTCACCTGTTTTATTTTAAGCGCGTTACCCCTGAAAATATGATTATCAATCATAGCGCAGAGCAAATTATTTGCAGAGGTTATCGCGTGCAAATCGCCCGTAAAATGCAAATTAATATCCGCCATAGGCACGACCTGTGCATAACCGCCGCCTGCCGCTCCGCCCTTAATTCCGAACACCGGACCCAAAGACGGCTCTCTTAAAGCAAGGCATACCTTTTTTCCGAGCTTAGCCATACCGTCTGCAAGACCGATTGACACTGTTGTCTTACCCTCGCCACTTGCCGTGGGATTGATTGCGGTGACGAGAATAAGTTTTGACTTCGGCTCAACCTTTTTCAGATTGATTTTAGCCTTGTATTTGCCGTACAGCTCCAAATCGTCTTCGCAAAGATTTAATTTTGCGGCAATCTCGCGCACGTCTTTCAGGTTACAGCTTTCAGCTATTTCGATATCGGATAACATCTTCCACCATAAGTTTTTCTTTGATTATACCACAACAGGTTGCAAAAAGTATATCTTTTAAAACAACTTTTTAAAAAAATGGTTATCCTTATAATTCCAACGCCCGCCCGCATTTACTTGACTTGAAAGGCGCATTTTATTAAAATGTTTTAAAAGAATAAGCGCGCAGTAAACCAACTGCGTAGCGAAAGGAGATTTTTTATGACGGATAAAAAAAGAGCTGTCACAATGGAAAAACTTGTGGCGCTTTGCAAAAACAGAGGCTTCATTTTCCCCGGAAGCGAAATTTACGGCGGACTTGCAAACACCTGGGACTTCGGACCACTCGGCGTTGAGTTTAAAAACAACGTAAAAAAAGCTTGGTGGAAAAAGTTTGTTCAGGAAACGCCCTACAACACTGGACTTGACTGCGCGATACTTATGAATCCCTCGACCTGGAAAGCTTCGGGACACCTCGGCGGTTTTTCAGACCCCCTTATGGATTGCAGAAGCTGTAAATCGCGCCACCGCGCCGACAACCTTGTTGAGGACTACTGCAAAAAATATAAGCTTGATATTAAAGTTGAAAGCCTTGACAACGACGGGCTGGAAAAATTTATCACCGAAAAAAAGATTGCCTGCCCCGTGTGCGGAAAATCCGATTTTACGCCGATTAGAAAGTTTAACTTAATGTTTAAGACCTTTCAGGGCGTTACCGAGGACAGCGTAAACACCGTATACCTCCGCCCAGAAACGGCGCAGGGCATATTCGTCAATTTCAAAAACGTACAGCGCACTTCGCGCCTTAGAGTTCCCTTCGGCATAGGTCAGGTGGGCAAATCGTTTAGAAACGAAATTACCCCCGGCAACTTCATTTTCCGTGTGCGCGAGTTCGAGCAGATGGAGCTTGAATTTTTCTGCAAACCGGGCACCGATTTGGAGTGGTTCGGTTACTGGAAAGACTACTGCAAAAACTTCCTCCTCTCCCTTGGAATGAAGGAAGAAAATTTAAAGCTTCGCGACCACTCGCCCGAAGAGCTTTGCTTCTACTCGAAAGCAACGACCGACTTCGAGTACAACTTCGCGTTCGGCTGGGGCGAGCTTTGGGGCATAGCGGATAGAACGGATTACGACTTGAAACAGCACCAGAGCGAAAGCGGTGAAAATATGGAATACACCGACCCCGTTACGGGCGAGAAGTATATCCCCTACGTCATAGAGCCCTCTTTGGGCGCGGAGCGCGTAGTACTTGCATTCCTTACCGACGCTTACGATGAGGAAGTCTTGGACGCTGAGAAAAACGATGTGCGCACCGTTTTAAGGTTGCACCCTTTCCTTGCGCCCTACAAGGCGGCGATTTTGCCTTTGCAGAAAAACCTCTCCGAAAAGGCGGACGATATTTACAGAAGCCTTGCAAAGAAATTTTCGGTAACTTACGACGTGACGGGTTCGATAGGAAAGCGTTACCGCCGTCAGGACGAGATAGGCACGCCCTATTGTATAACGGTTGACTTTGATACCCTTGAGGACGGCTGTGTTACCGTGCGCGACAGGGACAGTATGCAACAGGTGAGAATAAAAATCGAAGAGCTTGAAAGTTATATTGAAAAGAGCCTTGAATTTTAAACGGCGTTATAAAAGCCGCGGCGCAAAATGCGCCGCGGCTTAATTTATTTTTACTTATTCTTCCTGCCCTTCGGCAATGTTTTTCTCGATATATTTCTTAATCATAGACTTGCCGATTTTTCCGCCCAGTCTCAAAAACTTTTCCTTGATTTTTGTCTTGGGCTTTTCCTCTTCCTCAATATTGCCCTCAAACTCAAGGTCCTTGCAGGGGTCGAATGTTACGTAGCCGCACTCGGTTGCGTATGCAAAAATGCTTTTCAAAATTCCTTCGATAAGCAGTTTATCGCCCTGCGCGCCCTGAGCCGCGCGCAAAATCGTTGCGGGCTTTATGCTGTTGACGTACTTTTTGCCGAGAAGCGGAATCAGATAATTGTCAAGGCACCTGCCGATATCATCGTGGTATTTATGCGAAATCTTTTTGACCGTCTTTTTTTCGCCGTCCTCTGTTACCACAAGCTCGTACCATTCAAGCGCAACGGCTGAAAAGTGATACTTGATTTTTACGGGGGATAACAGCCACCTTGCGAGTTTTGCAAGACCGCCCGCAATTAAGGGGATAATTGCAATTATCAGACAGAATATAGAAAAGATTACCAGCACTATATCGATTGCAATGTGCTGGGCTGTAAAATTGCCGCCCTGCATTACGAGGGCAAGCGCGGTTATCGTAAGTCCCAGCGACAAGAGGCGCACAATCAGTCGGCAGACGGCAAGCAGTTTTTTGATTACTTTCATACTCTTTGTCTTTGCCGAAGCTCCGCAGGCTATGCCGATAAGCATAACGATAAACACCGCCGCGTAAACGCCAACAACAACGTACAGCAAAATTGTGCCGCCCGTATTGATGTTGTCAATGATGCCCGTAAACATAATATACGCCATGTACAGCACCGTGAATATAAGGCTGACTATGAGCGAAAACAAATTCAACCTGCGCGAGATAACCGCGCGGTTGTTGTAGACGTTTTTAACAAAGCATCTTAAATCGAAAACGTCTTTGGCGAGCGTAAAGGTTTCTTCCGCGTTTATCGTATGGCGGATAACCTTTTCTTCCTCGACCTTTTCAATTTCGTTCTTATTTTCTTCCATTAAAATTCCCCTTAAAGCCGCTACAATAAATCTTGACAAGTTTTGATTTATAATACTCGTAATACCATTATAGCACAGTTTCGTAGCGTTTGTAAAGAGTATCTAACTGTAATTTTATCCCTTCAAGCTTAGATAAAAGCTCTTGCACCTTTAAATAATCCGCCGCAACGTCGGGAAGAGCCAACTTTGAGTTGATTTCATCTTCTTCTTTTTCAAGCTGAGTAATTTCGCGCTCGATTTGTTTTGCAAGTTGTTTTTTCCGCTCCTCTTCCGCACGTTCCTTTTTTGAACGGTAACTGCTTTCCCGCTCCGCCTGCGCGGTTTTTTGTTTTTCCGCAAATTCGGCTTGCTTTTTTGCGTCTGCTGTTTTCTGCTTTTCCGAAAGGTAATTTTCGTATCCGCCGAAGTAAGTTTTCAGTCCGCCGTCCGAAATTTCGCAGACGTTCTGTGCGAGCGCGGAAATGAAATATCTGTCGTGCGAAACAAAAATGAGAGTGCCGTCAAATTCCTTCAACGATTTTTCCAGCCCCTCGCGGGCAGGCAAATCCAGGTGGTTGGTCGGTTCGTCCATAAGAAGGAAGTTTCCGCGTTCACATTCTAATATGCAAAGCGCGAGCTTCGCCCGCTCGCCACCCGAGAGGGATTTGACCTTTTTGTCCGCGTCCTCGGCAAAAAGTCCGCACCTTGCAAGCGCGGCGCGCGCCTCGGTCTGGGTGTAGCCCGTATGCCTTTCCCAAAGCTCGGATAAAACGGTGTTTTCCGCGTTTAAATTCGCCGACTCCTGATCGAAGTAAGCAAAGCGCACAAGCCTGCCCTTGGTTATAGCCGTATTTCCGCTTAAAATTTCCTTTAAAAGGGTGCTTTTGCCCGTTCCGTTTTCGCCGACCACGGCAACTTTTTCGCCGCGTTTTACTAAAAGATTTGCGCCTTTAAGTAGTTGTTTTCCGCCCCGCTCCAAGTTTAAATTTTTAATTTCCAGCGCGTTCTCGTAAGGCTCTGCATCATAATTAAAAACAAACCGCGGCGGCTTCGGCGGAATGAAGGGCTTTTCTACTAAGTCCATTTTTTCAAGCTGTTTTACCCTGCTTTGCGCCGACTTTGCCGTACTTGCGCGCGCGAGGTTTCTGTCAACATAATTCTGCAATTTTGCCCGCTCTTCAAGCTGCGCTTCGTACTCCTTTTGCAGTCTTTCGCAAAGCTCCGCTTTTAAGATTTTGTACTTCGAGTAGTTGCCCGCAAATGACAAAAGTTTTTTGTTTTCGAGTTCGAGCGTTCTTCTTGTAATTTTGTCTAGAAAAAACCTGTCGTGCGAAACAACGAAAATCGCGCCCTTAAAGGTTTGAAGATACTCTTCAAGCCAAAAGAGCGTGGGAATATCCAGGTGATTGGTAGGCTCGTCCAAAATGAGTAAATCGGGGTTTTCAAGCAAAAGGCGGGCAAGTTTAAGCCTCGTCTTTTCTCCGCCCGACATAGTGTCTATTACCTGATTATACCTGTCCGCAAAACCCAGTCCGTTTAGCACGGTCTTGATTTTAACTTCCACGTTAAAGCAATCGTTAGCCGAAATGTATTTGTTCAGGCTCTCGATTTTTGCGGAAAGCGCGTTGTACTCGCGGCTGGTGTAATCGGTTTTTGAAAGCTCTTCAGAAAGGCTTGAAAGCTTTTGCACCGCGGAAAGCTCTTCATTGAAAATGGCAAGCATTTCGCCGTAAACGGTGTTTCCGCAGGTATATCCCCCGCTCTGTTCGAGACAGCCGATTTTTATGCCGTTCTTTTTTACGACCGTCCCCGCGTCCGTCTGAAATTCACCCGTGATAAGCCTTATCAGCGTGGTCTTACCCTCGCCGTTCGCGCCGATAAGTCCCACGCGCTCGCCCTCGTTTATTGAAAAGGTCACGCCCGAAAATATTAAATTGTCGCCGTATGAAAACGCGGCGTTATCAAGTGAAATCAACATAAATCAAAAATCCCATCGGGGTATAAAATTTTCACCGCTGCTGTCTGGTTGTTGTATGAACACGTTTTCAAGCGCGCATCTCTCCACTTCATCTAAAACGCGGTTGTACTCGCGCGGAGTAATTTTTCGTTGCAGTTCCTTATATTTTTCAATATCGCCGAACGGCGTATACTGCGCCATTAAACTGAAATAGACGCTCTTTGGCAAAGTTGAAACGAATTTTACGACCTCGACCGAGTCGTACGCGGCAAGGGGCAAAACCAAGTGGCGCACTATGCAGCCTGAAAGCATCTTGCCGTCTGCGCGCATTTTAAGCGGTTTGTCCGCCATAAATTTCAACGCTGGCAGAGCGTAGTCGGCGTAGTCGGCGCGGACGGTGTACCTCTTTGCAAGCGCGGGGTCTATAAACTTCAAATCGGTAAGCCAAATATCCACGAATTTATCCGCCTCTTCAAGACTTTGGATTTTTTCGTAGCCGTGCGTGTTCCAGACAATCGGTATTTGCGGAAGGTAAATATCTAACGCTTCACCGATTTCTTTAAGGTAGTGCGTGGGGTTAACCAGGTTGATGTTTTCCGCGCCCTCGCTTTCGAGCCGCTTGAAAATTTCGGCAAGCTCTTTAACCGTAATTTCTTTCCCGCGAGTATTGCGAGAAAGCTCGAAGTTCTGGCAGAAAACGCACTTTAACGAACAGCCGCAAAAGAAAATACAGCCGCTCCCGTTTTTAAAAGATACGGGCGGCTCTTCAAACGGGTGAAGATAATATTTTGCAATTTTAACTCCGCTCACCCCGCACGCGCCGTTCGATTTTTTTCTGTCGGCGCCGCAGGACACGGGACACACACCGCAATTCATAGGGATATTATAAATTAAAAAGCGGCAAAAGGCAAGTTTTGTTTGACAAATATAATTGCGGCTGATATAATACCCTTAAACCTATAAAGAGTGTGCGAGAGAACGGCTCGTTGACCACACAGCAACCTGCATTGCAAGGTGCTAACGCCGCGTCCTATGGGAAATATAAAAACGTAACTTATCCCGTTCGGCGCGAACGGGATTTTTTTTAGGAGAAGTTATGATTACGGAAATTACTATCGGCAAAATGCAAGATAGCGATAAATGCGATTATTTTGAAATGTCGCGCGAATTTTATTCGCTGGGCGTTACCAACTCGCAAATTACCGATGAAGGACGCGATTGTTTTTGGAAAGAAATATTGAGCGGTGAAATCGTCAAAGCCTACATACTTCGTTGCGGCGGCGAAACTGCGGGTTATGCAATCTGCGCCCTCTCCGCCTCTCAGGAGGCGTGCGGCAGAGTGCTTTGGCTGGACGAGCTATACGTTAAACCGCAATTCCGCGGCTTAGGCGTAGCAAAACATTTTTTTAAATTTATAGAGCAGGGCGGCGAATATAAGTTTGTGCGTTTAGAAGTTGAGCTAAATAACGATAAAGCAACCAAGCTATACAAGTCGCTCGGTTATAAAGAAGTCAAATATCTTCAACTTTACAAAAAGACAAATCAATCTGAAATATGAGGAATTAAAATGAAAAAATTATTTACAAGCGAAAGCGTGACCGAAGGTCACCCTGACAAACTTTGCGACAACATTTCGGACGCTATCGTGGACGAAATTTTCAAGGCAGATAAAAACGCGCGTTGCGCGGTTGAGTGCTGTGCGGCATACGACAGACTTTTGATTATGGGCGAGGTCACTACCACCGCCGAAGTCGACTACGAAAAAATCGCGCGCGAAACTATAAAAAGAATAGGCTACACATTCGGCTCGTTCGCATACGACAAATGCAAAATAATGGTTGCAATCCACACCCAAAGCTCCGACATCGCTATGGGCGTTGACAACTCTTACGAAAATAAAGAAGGCGGCGCGCCCGAAGACGTATTAGGTGCGGGCGACCAGGGTATGATGTTCGGATATGCCTGCCGCGAAACAGAAGAACTTATGCCCCTACCCATTTCGCTTGCGCATAAACTTGCGATAAGGCTCACCGAAGTGAGAAAGTCAAATCTTCTGTCCTACCTCCGCCCCGATGGAAAAACACAGGTCACTGTGGAATACAACGGCAAAAAACCAGTGCGAATAGATACCGTGGTTGTTTCAGCCCAGCACGATGAAAAAATCTTGCAGGAACAACTGAAAGAGGATATAAAGACGAACGTAATAAGCGTTCTTCCTAAAGAGCTTATCGATGGCGACACAAAGTATTTCATCAACCCCACGGGAAGATTTGAAATCGGCGGACCCGAGGGCGACAGCGGACTTACCGGCAGAAAAATTATTGTGGACACATACGGCGGCAGGTGCGCGCACGGCGGCGGAGCTTTTTCGGGCAAAGACCCCACAAAGGTTGACCGCTCGGCGGCGTATATGGCAAGGTACATATGTAAAAATCTCGTAGCCGCAGGACTTTGCGATGAGGTGCAGTTGCAGGTGGCTTACGCTATCGGCGTATCCCGCCCCGTTTCCGTGTTCGTGGATACCTTTGGCACAGGCAAGCTGAGCGATAGCGAAATCGCCGATATAGTGACCTGGGAATTTGATTTACGCCCCTACTCCATTATCGAAAAACTGGGTCTGCGCGCCTCCGTTTACCTTCAAACCGCGGCGTACGGACACTTCGGCAAACAGGGCTTGCCGTGGGAAAGACTTGACAAAGTTCAGGATTTGAAAAAATATTTAAGATAACTAATGATTAAGTTTTCCGATTTTACAAAAGCGCTGTCAAAAGTTTTCTTTCCCAGGTCGTTCACCTGCGACATTTGCGGAATAGAAACTTTTGACACAAATCTTTGTCCCGACTGTTTGAAAACGGTGACTTTCAATCACGGAACCACCTGTCCCGTCTGCGGAAGAAAAACCTTTTCGTCAGAAATCTGTCTTGAATGTAAGGCAAGTCTGCCGCGTTTTAAAAAGGCGGTTTCCGCTCTCGTCTACGAGGGCGGAGCAACGGTGCTTATTGCAAAATTCAAAAACGGTTGCGGTTATTTAAATGAATACTTTGCCGATTTGATTGCGGCAAAATCCGAAGGGATTTCAGACGCAGATTGCATAGTTTATATCCCCATGACTAAAAAAGCTTTGCGCAGGCGCGGCTATAACCAAGCCGAGCTTTTGGCAAAAAGCATTTCAAAGCGGCTGAATATTCCCGTACTCAAAGACGGGCTTGTCAAGACCGCGGAAACCGAGGATCAAAAAACTCTTTCAAGAAAAGAGCGTGCGACTAATCTTGCCGACTGCTTCAAAGTTAATAGACGTGCAGAGATTAAGGACAAGACTGTTTTACTAATAGACGATGTTTTAACTACGGGCGCGACCGCAGACTCCGCCTGCAAAAAACTTTTGCAAGCGGGCGCAAAACGCATATACTTCGCCACCGCCGCCTCGGTTGAATATAAGCTGATAAATAAAAAAGAGTCCAAATAAAATGTATACTGTAGATTTTTTAGGTACAACGCAAATTTACTTACAGAGTGAATCAGAGCTTATTTATAAAACGGTGCAAGAAAAACCTGTAGGATGGTGCATTTGCGATTTGCACTTGTATTATCGCGATGGATCTGAAGAAACAAAAAAACTTGATTTTGATTTTTCTTGCTTTATAACACTTTCAAAAGATAACAAGTATCTGTTTGTTGCGACTGGAGAAAAACGATATATCATGTGCTATAAATTGAGCGACATGTCTGTTGTATGGAAAGTTAAAATCAAACATGATATCGGACCAATGCATTTTTGTAGTGATAAGTTATATTGTCGATGTTATAACGGGATTCATATCTATGATGCAAAGAACGGAGATTTTATTGATAAGTTGCGGGCAACATCTTGCGATCAAATTTTTTCACTTGGCTGTAGGTATTTATGCTTGCTCTTCGGCGGACGTTTAAGAATATACGATATGGTGGAAAGCAAATATGTCTATAAAACGCAATATTTCAAAAGAGAAGACGACTATGCTTTGATGTATGTGATGGATCAAACGGAAGAGACAACAACAGTTAAATTTGCATATGGTAAGTCTTTAGTGCCGGGCGGAGAGCGTGAGGAGACCGCAATAATGTTTAAAATTAAGGATTTTTGTCTGCATTAATAAAAAGGTGTTAACAATGTTTAAATTTGACGAATTTCCCGAGAGAAAAGAATAAAAACCAAACCGATAAAAGTTGACTTTAATAATTTATTGCTGTATAATTTCTATCTGTAATCACTTGGAGAGATGATGCGGTAAGCGCTTCGCGCTTCGGTGCGACGAATGCTCCGCATTCGCCCGCTCCCCTACTAAAACTTAATATTTATGGAGAGATGGCAGAGCGGTAAGCACTTTCGTGCTTCGGTTCGACGAATGCTCCGCATTCGCCCGCTCCCACAACTAAAACTTAATATTTATGGAGAGATGGCAGAGCGGTCGAATGCGGCGGTCTTGAAAACCGTTGATGGGCAACTA
>JAIDFD010000274.1 GCA_029054485.1 Clostridia bacterium
AAAAAACTGTTGACAGACGCGGGTTTGCGTGTTAAAATAGCAATATAAACATTTGTTTGTATTGCGCAATTTTTCGTGTTATCGCGCAATGCAGACTAAAAAAACGCTGTTCCGCCGCTGAAAGCCCTCCTTTTTCTTCGGCGGAACAGTACTAATTTAAGGTAAACCATGATCGATCAACAAAGACTTGAAATTTTAACCGAAAGCGCGAAGTACGACGTTTCGTGTTCTTCCTCGGGCTCTAAGCGGGCGAACAGGGCGGGCGGCATAGGCAACGGCGCGGCAAGCGGTATATGCCACTCGTTCACGCCGGACGGCAGGTGTATTTCGCTTTTGAAAATACTTATGAGCAACGAGTGCATTTACGACTGCGAGTACTGCCCCAACCGCCGCAGTGCGGACGTAAGGCGGGCGCGAATTACTCCCGATGAAATCTGCGAGCTTGTCGTCAACTTCTATAAACGCAATTATATCGAGGGGCTGTTCCTCTCTTCCGCCGTGTTTGAAAGTCCCGATAAGACTATGGAGCTTTTATACGAAACGGTGCTAAAACTGAGAAAGGTTTACAATTTCAACGGTTATATCCACCTGAAAGGCATACCGCACGCCGACTACACCGCAGTTATAAAAGCGGCAAGGCTGGTTGACAGAATGAGCTATAACGTGGAATTGCCGAGCGAAAAATCGCTGAAACTTCTTGCGCCGCAAAAGACGAAACAGAGCCTGCTTATTCCAATGAAGGGACTGAAAGACGCGATAATTTACGACAAGGAAAACAAGGTCAGAAAAAACCGCGTTCTTCCCGCAGGGCAGACCACCCAAATGATTATAGGTGCGTCTCCCGAATGCGACGGGCGGATTTTGAAACTTACCGAAGCGCTGTATAGAAATATGAATCTGAAAAGAGTTTACTACTCCTCTTACGTCCCCGTGGTTCAAAGCAGTAAACTGCCGACCATTGGCGCGGGACTTTTAAGAGAACACAGACTGTATCAGGCGGACTGGCTGATACGCTTTTACGGTTTTAACGTGGACGAAATCTGCGGCGAGGACGAAAATCTTTCAAAAGAATACGACCCAAAGTGCGCCTGGGCGTTAAGGAATATGCACCTCTTCCCCGTAGAGATAAACACCGCGCCGCTGGAAATGCTGTTGCGGGTGCCTGGTATTGGCGCGAGAAGCGCGTACAGGATAACCGAAGCGCGGAGATTTGCTAAATTAGACTTTGATAATCTTGCAAAAATGCGCATAGTATTAAAGAGAGCAAAACACTTTATCACCTGCAAGGGCAAATTTTACGGCGCGCAAAGCGCCGCACAGATTAAAACTTCATTGCTGATAGCAGGGTCAAGCGAGGTTTCTATGCAGCTTTCGATGTTTTCGGAAAGCTCCACCGCTCTTTCCGCTCTCACCGGTGAAATATGAAAATTTACTTAACGGACGGAAGCGTTGTATGCTTTTTTACCGCAGTGTTTGACTGCTTCCGCGAAAAAGATTGCGTTATAACTTCAAATCCAAACGTTCAGCTTACTTTCGACAGCGAAATAGTGCGCGTTGAAAGGGACGGCGAAAAAAATTCGCGCGTGCAAAAAGCAATTTGCGCATACGACAGAGATTGTGCGGACGACGTTGTTACCGCGCTCAGAAGTTGCGACCCGCTTAAAGAACAAATCGCGTTTGAATATATAAAAAAACTTATGGAAGCAAAAGCGCCGATAAAAAAACGGCTGAATGTGCCCGAAGTTATTGAGTTCAACGATTTGATTTATAAAGTCATAGGCGAAGCGCACAGGCTTAAAGGGTTTTTACGGTTTATGGAAAGCCGCGGCGGTGCGCTGTACGCCCCCTATACTCCCGACAACGATATAACCGACCTTTTGACCGCGCACTTTGCCGAAAGATTGAAGTCCGAAAAATTTGTAATTCACGATTTAAAGCGCAAAATCGCGGGAATGTACGACGGCAACGAGTGGTTTGTAGGCAACGCGGGCGAGGCAGAAATTTATCTCTCGGAATACGAGCGCGCGTTTGAAAACCTGTGGAAAAAATATTATAAAGCGGTGAATATAGAAAGCCGACCTCACGAAAAGCAGATGAAGGGCTATATGCCCGTGAGATACTGGAAGTTTTTACCCGAAAAACATTAAAAGCGGACTAACTTTTAGTCCGCTTTTTTTTCATTTATTTATACAGCTTTTTTGAGATTTTCTTCCAGAAATCGGTCAGATAATTGTTTTTGAAATTTTCAATATCGCCCGTATCGGCGGCAACTGTCAGTTCGCGGTCAACGGGTACTTTGGCAACGTTGGGTATGCCGTACTCCATAGCAAGCGCGTCCACGTTGCTTTCACCGAATACTGAAATCTTTTTGCCGCAGTCGGGGCAGGGTATATAGCTCATATTTTCAACTATGCCTAAAATGGGCACGTTCATCATCTGAGCCATATTTACCGCTTTTTGAACAATCATTCCCACCAAGTCCTGCGGAGTGGTTACGATTACTATGCCGTCAAGCGGTATGCTCTGGAACACGGTCAGCGGCACGTCTCCCGTTCCGGGGGGCATATCGATAAACATACAGTCCACTCCCGTCCAAATTACGTCCGTCCAGAACTGCATAACCGTACCCGAAATAAGCGAGCCGCGCCAGACTACAGGCTCAGCCTCGTTTTCGAGCAGTAAATTCATTGACATAAGCTGAATACCGCCCTCGGTTACAACGGGAAGTATTCCGTTTTCACTGCCCTTTGCTTTGTCAGTTGCACCGAACATTCTCGGAACTGAAGGTCCCGTAATATCTGCGTCCATTACGGCGGTTACTTTTCCGCTGTCCTGACAAGCCGAAGCAAGCAGTGCGCAGGTCATTGACTTGCCTACTCCGCCCTTGCCGCTTACAACGGCTATTACTTTTTTGATTTCGCTAAGTTCGTGCGGTTTCTTTATAAGGTCCTTGGGTTTTCTCGAAGGACAGCTCTGACCGCATGAACCGCAATCGTGCGTACAATTTTCAGACATTGTTTACTCCGTGATTTAAAGTATTTGCATTTTACAATATAGCCTAAAAATTGTCAACTTAAAACCTTTATAATTGCTTGCCAAAACACGTTATTTCTGTTAAAATAGCTGTACTGTGCTAGGTGGGGAGTTAGCGGTGCCCTGTACCTGCAATCCGCTACAGCAGGACTGAACGTCTTTCCCGACGGAGTTTGTGGAAGGCTGCGTCTTATAAGGGGTGTTGATACCAAGGTCTTATGCAACCGAACGCTGCGAACCGTGTCAGGATAGGGATATAGCAGCACTAAACAGTTTCTTCGGTGTGCCATAGGGGAGCTTTGGAGGAGCTACCTGTAAGGTTTACGCTTCGGCAAATTTCGGCAAAAAAGACTGCACAGCTTTTTTTAATAATTTACGCCCGATGGCAAAAGCCATCGGGCGTTGTATTATTTACCGAACATTATCTTTTCGCTTTTAAACGTAAATGCCAAAAGCACTGTAAGCAGAAGCGCAAGAACTACGTTTGAAATAATCGCAAGCGCCACTCCCGCACCCGTTGCAGTAAACGACATTATCGACGAAATTGCAAGTCCGCTGCCAAGTAGCGGTATAGCGAAGAGCCCGAGAGCGGGATTTGCCGATACAAACATGGTTGCAAGCCCCAAAAGAATTATAACCATCATCAAAGGCGTTATCATTGCGCCTGCTTCCTTTACGCTTTTTGCAAGCGAGGACAGCACCGAAAAGGCAGAAATTATTGCTAAAATTATTGAAATTATCAATCCGAATAACATAAAGTAGTCGCCAACACCGTACATTGCGGCAGTTTCGGCACCTATAAAACCGCCCACAAGTTTAGGCAGTGAAAGTATTACGCCGATAAAGCTGGATACTCCGCTGAGCATTGCAAAGCAGGTCAGACTGATTATTTTACCCACGGCAAGCTGTACGCGCTTAATCGGCGTAACCAGTAAAGTAGCCATTGTACCGCGCTCCTTTTCTCCCGCAATCGATTCAGGGGCAACCGCGATGCACGCAGAAGCAAGCAACGCAAACATCAGCATAGGCACCAACATTGAAAGAATATTTACGGCGGTATCCTTTTCATCGGCAAGGTCGCCGCCGCCTTGCGCGTTAACGCTGAAAGCAGGTTGCTTATATAAATCCAATACAGCTTCTACGATAGAAAATGCCACAACGGAACTGTTTTTCGAAGAATTGTAGTAAATCCGCACATCGGGCGTTTCAGAGCCATCGTTTGTAAAAAGATTATCTGGAAAAATCAATGCTAAATCCGTTTCGCCAACGGAAACTTTTTCTTTAGCTTCCTCCTCGGTCATAACATTATCGCAAACAACCAAAACGCTTTCCAATGCCTCTTCTAGCTCAGTCGGCATATTTATAACATAAGCCGTAGGCTTGTAATCCTTATCCACTGCCTTTTCAGCAAAAACAGTACCCATTAGCGAATACAAAACGTAAATCAATATACCGGGCAAAAGCACGGTTATTATCATACGCTTGTCTCTGAAAAAGCGGTAAAATTCTTTTTTAACTATCGTCCAGACGTTTTTCATACGTTTTCACCCGTAACACTTTTGTAAATTCCGAAAAAGGTATTTTCAAGCGTATCGTTTTCGGTCAGTTTTTCAAGCGTATCAAGCGCTGCGAGCTTGCCGTTGATTATAATACCGACCCTGTCGCATAACTTTTCAACAAGGCTGAAAATATGCGTTGAAAGTATTATGGTTTTGCCCTGTGATTTTAGCTCCTGCAAAAAGTCTGTAACAACTTTTGCGGTAAGCACGTCAAGTCCGTTTGTCGGCTCGTCGAAAATTATCAGGTCGGGGTCGTGCACGATTGAAACCACAAGCGAAACCTTTTGCTTCATTCCTGTTGAAAGGTTGGCTAACTTAACTTCGGCAAATTTGTCTATTCCGAATTTGGCGAACAGCTCCCTCTTCCTGCCTTCGCGCGTTGCACGGTCCACGCAGTGAAGCTCGCTGAAAAAATCGTAAAGATAATTTGGCGTAAAAAAGTCGTCTAGTTTCAGCTCGCTGGTCAAAAAGCCTATACTTTTGCGGACGGCATATTCTTCGCTTACAATACTTTTGCCGTTAATAAAAGCGTTACCGCTGTCCGGCTTTATAAGAGTTGCAAGCATTCTTAATGTAGTCGTCTTACCGGCGCCGTTGGGACCCAAAAGTCCGAAAATTTCGCCTTTGAAAGCAGTAAAAGACAGATTGTCCA
>JAIDFD010000275.1 GCA_029054485.1 Clostridia bacterium
TTTTCAGTTCGCGCGCAATAATCATACCGACGAGCGAACCGACAAAACATACAGCGATTACCGCGATTGTGATACCTATAATAAGTCCAACGTTTCCGCTACCGATAAACATCGAAACTGCGGCTTTTTCTTCGCCAGAAACAGTATAAAATACGTTGTAGTACATATACAAAAGAGGAATCGTCATAGGCATATAAATCGTTCCTGCGAACACGCAAGCCCAATCTTTTTTATAGCCGCGGAAGATTAACAGCGCCAACCCTTCGGCAACTATTGCGCAGACTATGATCAGCACCATGGGCGGGAACATAAACACTAAAAATATGGAGATAAAAACCGACTGCAACAAAAGCGCGAACGGTTTTCTTACTTTCATCATTCCGATTACGGGAAAGAGAGAAAACTGCAATCCCAACCCGAGCTGAATAATTCCGAAAAGCGGCACATTGACAAGTAAAGGCATTACCGCGCCCGTAACCAAAGTACACGCAGTGATTATTGCAAGAAAAACAATATCCTTGATTTTGTACTTGCTGAAAATCTTATTTTCGGCTGCCGCCGCCTCTGTATTTTCAGAATTTTTGGCTTCTTCTTCGGCTTGCAATTCCGCCTGCGCCTCTTCAGTGCTTTGAATAAGCTCTGCTATGACCTCTTCCTGTTCTTTCTTTTCCTGCTCGCTCATTACGCTTTAACCTCCGTCATTTTTCCGCTTTCAACCTTATATATCCTGTCGGCAATAGCCATTGTGGACTCGCGGTGTGAAACTAGAATTATGCTCTTTTTGCTCTTTTGTTCCTTCAAAGCTTTCAAAATTATGCCCTCGTTTATGCTGTCTACGTTGCTTGTGGGTTCGTCTAAAAGTATCAGCTCCGCGCCCTTCAAAAAGGCACGCGCAAGACCTATACGCTGTTTTTCGCCCGCGGACAGATTATCGCCAAGCGCACCGACCTGCGTTTTATATCCCTCAGGCAAGGTCATAATAAAGTCGTGAACGGATGCAAGGCGGCAAGCTGTTTCAATCTCTTCCTGACTCGCGTCCGGATTTGCTATGCGCAGATTATCCTCTATCGTATCATCGAAAAGATAGGTGGTTTGCGAAACCATAGTTACGTTATCTAAAAGATTGTCTGAATTGATTTTATCGATATCTATCCCGTTGTATGATATTCCGCCGCCGTCCTTTTGCCAGAAGCGCAAAAGCAGTTTTAAAAACGTGGATTTTCCGCAACCGCTTTCGCCGACTATACCTATTATCTCACCCTTTTCGGCGTGCATTTTTATGTCTTTGAGAACTTCGGTCTGACCGTCGTAAGAGAACGACAAATCCGTAACGTTAAGATTATCATAATCGATATTTTCGCCGTCTGTAATTTCGCTTACGGCGGGTTTTTCCGCAAGCAGATTTAAAACTCTGTCACCGCTCGCAAAAGTCTGCGTTAAATTTCCGGGCAAAGCAGAAATCGCAATTACGGGTCCGAACGAGCCGAACACCGCGACAACACCGATAATCATTTTGCCGAGCGTAAGCAAATCAAAATGGATAAGAACTACGCCAACAACAAGAGTAGCAATTATGAATACAGATACGGTTAATTCAGTTGCCGCCGCCGCACGCGTAGTATTGTGCTTCATTTTTTTTGTTTCTTTCAAAAGAAGCTCGCTTCTGCGGTTGACCTCTTGCTCCCTTTCCACGCCCGCATTGTTGAGAACGATGTCTTTTACGCCCTTGATACTATCGAGAAAATACGCATTGAACGAGGCAAACTCCGCGCGGTATTTTACTCCGCTCTCTTTAAGTCTGCCTGAAGAAATAAGCGGCACGACAATTCCTATAACGAGATAGCCGACCAAAGCCGCAAGCGCAAGATACCAACTTGATATAAATCCAACAAAAAGGAACACTGCCGCCGACACAAGCACCGCAATACAAATAGGTGAAATCGTGTGCGCATAGAAAACTTCAAGCGTTTCAATATCGCTCGTTATCATAGCGATAATACTGCCCTTTTGCTTACTTTCAAGCTTTGCGGGACAGAGTTTGCGAAGTGCGGCAAATATCTTATCCCGAAGAACAGCCAAAAGCTTAAACGCTATAAAGTGATTTGAATACTGTTCAAAATATCTTAGCAATCCGCGCAACACGCCGCACCCCACTGCAAGCCCGATTATCCACCAGTAAGATAACGCAATCGCTTCACCGAGCGCTTTTGCAACGCCAACCGCGCCGAACACGGTTACACCCATTGCACATACAAAGCCGACACTGCCGTTAATGACAGCCAAAATCATAATATAGGCGAGACTACCGAGCAAGAGAATAAGGCTTGCCATTATCTTTGCGCCGCTTCTTCTCAGCTTTTGCTTACTCATAACGCATAGCCCTCCTCCAAACGCTTTTGTGTTGAGAAAAGCTTTTCATAGCCGTGCTTATTCTTCATAAGCTCTGTATGTGCGCCGCTCTCTTTAACCTCGCCGTTTTCTAAAAAGTAAATGTTATCTGCGGGGACAACGTTTGCGAGCCTGTGCGAAATTACGATAACGCTCTTATCCACCGATAACGCTTTTATGTTTTGCATAATAATTGTTTCGCTTTCAACGTCGATATTGCTGGTCGCCTCGTCAAAGACGTAAATATCCTTGTCCGCGACAAGATTTACGGCAAGCGCAAGACGTTGTTTTTGTCCGCCAGATATGTTGTTGGCATCCTCGGTAATCACCTTATCAAGTCCGCCGTTTTCTTTTATAAAGTTGGAAAGATTGACCTTTTCAAGCGCGGTATAAATCTGCTCGTCCGTAACGGTTTTGTTTGCGAGCATAAAATTTTCGCGCACGGTCTGGTTAAAAATATAAGTGTTATAACTTACAACCGCAAGGTGCGAATAATAATTTTCGCGCGACAGATTTTCAAGCGGAACGCCGCCCACGGTAACGTCACCCGTTTTCGGGCGCAACGCACCGATGAGCATATTAACTATTGTGGATTTGCCGCAACCGCTTTCACCAACGATAGCCGTCATTCCCTTTTCAGGGAAAAGCATATTTATATCATTTAAAACGTCTCGCTTGCCGTCATACGAGAAAGACAGGTTTTTAAGCTCGATTGTCCTATTTTCAACGCTCAGCGTACCCCAGACGGGGTCGGGAGTATTTAAAAGAGATATAATTTTTTTGCCTGCGCTGGCGCCGTTCATAGCAACGTGAAACGCCGAACCAAACGAGCGAAGCGGCAAAAAGAACTCAACCGCGACAAGGCATAAAAACAGCGCGTAAATTGGGCTCAATCCCCAGAAAGCCGCCCCGCAGACAGCCAGCGCAATTCCCGCGCCCGCGCCACCGTAAGCAACTAAGTCCATAATCGTAGTGCTTGCAAGTTGCATTACGAGAACTTTCATAGTTATTTTGCGGAACTCCTCCGCGCTCTCGTTCATTTTGTCATGGTAAGCGGAATCCGCTTTGAAAATCTTTAATTCCTTTAAGCCCTGAACGCTGTCGAGGAACTTATCGCCCATTGAAGTATACTTGCCCCAGTACTTCGCAAAAATTTTTTTGGCGTACTTTGATACCGCGATAATAGAAACGGGAATAAGCGGCACGCAGGCAAGCAAAACCAGAGCCGTGCGCCAGTCAATCCATACGCAGATTACAAACAGAATTACGGGCGCAAGCATGGCGAAAAAGAATTGCGGAAGGTAGCTTGAATAGTACAAATCAAGCTGTTCGACTCCTTCCATACTTACCTGAGTCAAGCCTGCCATACTCATTCCATCGGTAGATTTTACGCCGAGTTTTACAATTTTGTTATAAGTACGTTCGCGCAAATCTTTTTTAACTTTCCTGCCAAGAACGTCCTTAATATCGCCCGTCAGTCTTGTCATGATATATCGGATAACAATTCCGACTACCGCGCCGATTGCGGGATAAACGTAAGAAAGCAATTCGGCTTTTACCGTTACGAGGTAAACCACCCAGCAGATACTCGCAGTAATTCCCACGTTTGCAATAAGTCCCAAAACCTGCAAAAATACTGCGATAAATAT
>JAIDFD010000276.1 GCA_029054485.1 Clostridia bacterium
GTCGCATATTCCGTAGACGGTAGACAGTTTTACCGTTGTACTTCTCGTCATAGTAACTATAGTAGGGCGGGGAACACCGCTCAAATTAGCCAAGGCATTTATAGTAATTTGTCTTTCTTTTACCAGCTCAACAATTCTTGCATATACTGCGTCTACTAATCTCATAATTATACCTCGGTGTTGTGATGATTGGTACACCAACACGCTTATTATAGGTAATCAGTAAAAAAATAGTTGTTGGCGCACCAACAGTTGGTTGACCAACAGGGTTAAACCGATTATAATTATAGTCAAGGCGATAAGTCTTTTCTAATTAATAATTGACATATTCGACCGAGTTTGCTAAAATAAACTCGCCAAATCAATTTCATATTGTTTCCCATTGAGCATATTCCTGGTAGGATTATACTCAATAATTCGTCTACACTTCTCAATGGGAATGTAAATTGGTTTGGCGACTAATGACGATGAACGGTATATTCTACGGTGCCGTTCTTCGCAAGAGGAGCGGCACCTTATTATGTTGACAGACAAATTACATTCGGCGTGTTTTACGGGGCACAGAAGCCAAAAACTTCCTTGGGGGTTTAACGAAGAGGACGTGCGTTGCAAGGCAATGAAATCCGCCTTGCGTGCTGAAATTGAAAAAGCTATTCAAAAAGGCTACACGACTTTTTTGTGCGGAATGGCGCTGGGCTTTGATACTATCTGCGCGGAAACTGTACTGGAATTAAAAAAGCGGTACAAAAAAATAAAACTAATCGGCGCACTGCCCTGCAAAACGCAAGATATAAAATGGTCGGAAAAGGACAGAAAAAGGTACAAAAAGCTTTTGAAAAAATCAGACGGAATACGCTGTATTTACGATGAGTACATCGGCGAGGAGTGTATGATAGAGCGCAACAGATATATGGTCGATAATTCATCTTTAATGATTGCGCTGTATAACGGAATTTCGGGCGGTACGAAATCCACGGTTGAGTATGCCAAAAGTATGGGGCTTGAAATTGTGTTTATCCGGCCGTAAATGATAATTGCGGTAAAAAAGGTTGTGCGGAATTTTCAATAAAAAAACCGACATTAAATAATTGATTTTAGCCGGCAAAAGTTACTATAATAATTCGGTATGAAACAGGCTAAAACGGTAAACTTAACAAGCGGCAACGTATGGAAGCAGATGCTTTTATATTCGTTGCCTCTTTTCGGAAGCGCGCTCGTTCAGCAGTTGTATTCCCTTGCCGACCTTTTGGTCGTCGGTAACTTTGCAAAAGAGGGTGCGCTGGCAATCGACGCGATAGGCAACGCTACCGTAATTATCAACGTTCTTTTGGCGTTTGCTCTGGGCGCGAACGGGGGTTGTTCGGTAATAATTGCAAAGTATTTCGGCGCGCGCGACAATAAAAAGGTGTGCGAGTCTTTCAATACCTCTATGATTGCCTTTTCCGCACTGTGCGTTGTTATTATGGCGCTTGGGTTCGGCTTCGGAGGACTTTCTTTAAAGGCTTTGGACGTTGCCGACTCTTACTACGGCGATTGCCTCAATTACCTTTACATATATATGGGTTCGCTGCCGTTCGTGTTTTTGTACAACCTCGGTTGCGGAATTTGCTCAGCGCTCGGCGACAGCAAAACGCCCTTTATTTTCCTCGTAATTTCTTCCGTACTGAACGTGGGACTGGATTTGCTGTTCGTGTGCGTGCTTCACCTCGACGTTGCGGGCGCGGCTTGGGCGACGTTCCTTTCACAGGCGATTTCGTGCGCGGCAACCTTTTTCGTGCTTATCCGAAAAATGCGCGCCGTCCCCACCGAAGAAAAACCCAAAATTTTCAACGGAAAAATTTTGAAAGAGCTGACCTTTGCGTCCGTGCCGATAATTTTACAGCAGAGCTTTGTGTCGGTGGGCAACTTCTTCGTTACAAAGTGTATAAACGGAATAGGCGAGGACGCGACTACGGGCTTTACCACGGCGTTCAAGCTTGTCGTGGTCGCTACTATGAGCATAGTGGCAATGACCAACGGACTTTCTAATTTTATTTCGCAGAATAAAGCGGTGGGGGAGTTCGGGCGTATAAAAACGGGATTTTTTTCTTTGCTTTGCTACACGCTTTTGCTGTCGTTGATATTTTTGGCGGTATTCGTGTCCGCCCCTAAGCCTTTGACCGAGCTGTTCATTCAAAAGGATAAGCTGACCGAGGACGCGCTCAAATATTCTATGCAGTTTCTTGTCATAGTTTCGTGCTTTCTGCCCGTGGTGTGCGTAAAAATCGTTGCCGACGGCGCGGTGCGCGGTTGCGGCGGAAACCTCGGCTTTACCGTAAGCACTTTTACCGATTTGCTGTTGCGCGTAATTCTGGTCTACGTTCTTGTGGGTACGGGCTGGGGCTTTAAAGGCGTTTGCTGGGCTTGGGCGTTCGGTTGGAGCATTAGTATGGTTATCGCGCTCGTGTTCTGGTATATGCCTGTCTCTTATACAAATAT
>JAIDFD010000277.1 GCA_029054485.1 Clostridia bacterium
TACACTTCTAGCGTCGTCGGCAGCGTCAGACGTGTAAAAGAGACAAATATAAAGGAGAATGAAAATGTTTAATTTACTTGCTAACTCTGTTACCACGATTGCTATAATTCTTGTGGTCGTAGTAGTGCTGGTGCTTATGATGATACTTCTGCTTGTTTTATGCAGATACAAAAAGTGCCCCTCCGACAAGATTATGGTAATCTACGGTAAAATTTCCCCCAACAAGGACGGTACATACCGCAGTGCGAAGTGTATCCACGGCGGCGCGGCGTTTATATGGCCCTTTATCCAGTCCTACACTTTTCTCGATCTGACACCCCTCTCAATCTCGGTTGATTTGAAGAGCGCGCTGTCTAAACAGAATATCCGTATAGACGTACCCTCCATTTTCACCGTCGGCGTTTCCACCGATACCGCGGTTATGCAGAACGCGGCAGAGCGTCTTTTGGGACTTCAGCTGAAAGAAATTTCCGACCTTGCCAAAGACATTATCTTCGGTCAGCTCCGTCTGGTTATCGCGACCATGGACATTGAGGAAATCAACACCGACCGCGACAAGTTCCTTGAAGCGATTTCCCGCAACGTTGAAGGCGAGCTTAAAAAGATAGGCTTAAAGCTTATCAACGTGAACGTAACCGATATTTCGGACGAAAGCGGTTACATTGTGGCGCTCGGTAAAGAGGCGGCGGCAAAGGCAATCAACGATGCGAAAATTTCCGTTGCGGAAGAAAACCGCAAGGGTGCAATCGGCGAGGCGAACGCGCAGATGCAACAGCGTATCAACGTAGCGGACGCGGAAAGCAAGGCTATCGAGGGCGAAAACAAGGCTAAAGCCGACATCGCGCAGTCGCGCGCACTCCTCCGCCAGAAAGAAGCAGAGGCAATGAAGGTTGCCGTTGCGGCTGAAAACGTTCAGGCGGCAAAAGCTAAGGAAGAAAGCTATGCGGCTGAAAAGAGCGCGGAAACCGCGCGTGCCGCCCGTGAAAAAGCTACGCGCGAAGCGGACATCATCGTTGCTTCAGAAATCGAAAAGAGAAAAATCGAAATCGAGGCTGACGCGGAAGCTGAAAATATCCGCCGCCGCGCAAAGGGTGAAGCGGACGCTATCTTCGCTAAAATGGAAGCGGAGGCTCGCGGTTTGTACGAAACCCTTTCAAAGCAGGCTGAAGGTATGGATAAACTGGTTAAAGCCGCAGGCACCGCGGACGAGGCAGTACGCCTTATGATTGCCGACAAGCTCGAAGAGCTGGTTGCAACGCAGGTTGAAGCAGTCAAGAACCTCAAGATTGACAAGGTTACGGTCTGGGACAACGGACAGGGCACCGATGGCAAAACCGCCACGGCTAACTTTGTTTCCGGTATGATGAAGTCCCTCCCTCCCCTCGATGACTTGTACGCTATGGCGGGATTGAAAATGCCCAAGCTCATTTCACCCGAAAAAATCGAAAAGCCCGAAACGACTGAAAAGGTTGAAAAAGCTGAAAAGCCCGTCAAACCCAAGACGGAAAATAAACCCGACAAAAAATAACCAATACACCTTATAAGCGGTTGCGAAAGCAACCGCTTATTTATTTAAGTATATTGACAAAATTAACTTTGTCTGTTATAGTTAATATAGATTTAACAGACGGTCGGCAAAATGAATATATTATTTGTATGCGTCTATTGCCGACAGTGAAAACCTTTCTTTTGTCCGTAGTGTTTTAACGCCGGTAAAGGCAAGCCGAAAAACAGAAGAACCGATGATTTTACAGTTAAATTAAAACTAATTAAAAGGAGCTTAAAAATGGCAAAAAAGAAATTTGGTGTAGGCAACATTGTAGCTTGTGTTGCGGCATTGTTCGGACTTGTGGCTTTGGTTATGCTTTTTGTTCCTCAGTTGAATTGGAAGAGCATAACGGGTTACGATAAAGGCGATCCTTTAAGCGGTTTACAAATCACATTCGGATACTCGGAACATGACGTACAGGTATTAAATTTCTCGGTCGGTAACTTTTTTACATATTTGCTTGTGATTATCGGAATCGTTTTCGCTGTTCTTGCAATATTCGGTAAACTCGGAAAAATCGCGCCTGTTATATCGGCGGTAGCTTTTGTAGCCGCAGGGGTATTATTCTTCTGTGCGCTTGCCCTTATGAACGTTAACATCGGGGAGCTTACGGGCGAGGCTGCGGATAAAGCGGCACAACTTATTAAAGACCGTTATACTTTAGGTGCGGGAGCAATTGTCGGAGGCGTGTTCGCGCTTGTTTCCGGCGCTGCGATGGTCGGAAAGCTGTTCATCAAAAAATAAGATATTGATTTTAAAAAATTCGTGCCGCGGAAAGCTTTGCTTTCCGCGGCACTTTATTATTC
>JAIDFD010000278.1 GCA_029054485.1 Clostridia bacterium
AAATGGAGCGCAGATACTCGTTGTTCAAGGAAATGACCGAGAAGGGCATTGCGACTAAAAACCTTGACGAATACAACTCGCACGTTCCCGAGGGAGAGGAAAAACTGCCTAAAATCGTAATGATTCTTGATGAGTTCGGCGATTTGATGTTGCAGGCTAAAAAGGATATCGAAAGCAGAATTATAAAGCTTGTTCAAAAGGCGCGTGCTTGCGGTATACACCTTATTCTTGCGACACAGCGTCCTTCGGTCGACTGCATTACCGGTTTGATTAAGTCAAACCTTCCTACGCGTATAGGCTTCAAGGTAAACTCCTTTGATGATGCTCGTACTATCTTTGATATAGGCGGTGCGGAAAAACTTTTGGGTAAGGGCGATTTGTATTTCCGTTCAGCGGAAAAGCCTGAGCTTTCACGTATACAGGGCTGTTTTGTTGATACGCACGAAGTTCAGCGCGTTACCGACTTTGTAAAAGCGCATAACGAAACTTACTTCGATCAGAGCGTTTCCGACTTTATCAACACCGTTGAAGTTGAGGAAAACTCATCGTCTATGGGTGAGGACGGCGGAGCGGAAAACGAGGCTAAGATAGATGAAACCTTTATCAAAGCGTTGAAGTACTGCATAAACTCAAATCAGGCTTCGGTGTCAATGATTCAAAGGCGGTTCCCCGTTGGATATATTAAGGCTTGTAAGATTATCGACTGGATGGAAAATATGAATTACATTACCCATTCGGAAGGTTCTAAGCCCAGAAAGATTTTACTTACGAGAGAAGATTTTATAAAGACTTACGGAGATATTGATGATTGATTTTTCTCAAAAGTCATTCGGCATTATTTCCTTGGGTTGCGACAAAAACAGGGTTGATTCCGAAAAACTTTTGTCAATAATTAAAGAGCGCGGCGCTGATATTACAGACGACATCGGCGCGGCGCAAATTTTAATAGTGAATACTTGCGCCTTTTTAAACGAATCGCGCAAAGAAGCTATCGAAACTGCGCTTGACTGTGCGGCGTACAAAAGCGGCAATCTTGAAAAACTGGTAATTACAGGTTGCTTGCCGCAAAAATATATCGGCGAAACTTTTGACAGCCTTATAGAAGCTGATTTGTTTTTAGGCACCAATGATTACGATAAGCTTTTTGAAGGTTTAGAGCGCGCCTATCTCGGTGACAGGGTCAATCTTGTCGGACAGGGTGAAAAGAATTTTTTGAGCGGAAGAGTCATAACCACGCCGTTGCACTATGCCTATCTTAAAATTGCGGACGGTTGCAATAATCATTGCACATATTGTCTAATTCCCAAAATCCGCGGCAAGTATGAAAGTTACCCAATGGAACAGCTTTTGAAAGAAGCTGAAGAGATTGGCGATGTGTCCGAGTTAATTATCGTTGCTCAGGACGTAACCAGATACGGCATAGATTTATACGGACAAAAGAAAATAGTAGAAATTTTGCAAAAGTTGACAGCTCTTGTCAACATTAATAGTGTAAGATTATTGTACTGTTATCCCGACATGATTGACGAAGGGTTAATTAATGAGATAAAAACCAATAAAAAAATAGTAAAATATCTCGATATTCCCTTACAGCACAGCGAGGACAGAATTTTAAAACTTATGAACCGCGCGGGGAGCAGAGT
>JAIDFD010000279.1 GCA_029054485.1 Clostridia bacterium
AAACCGGTGCTGTCCGCAAGAGAGTATTTGACGGACGCCGAAGAGCAGATACCTTACGATGGCGCAAAGCCTATGCTTTTGGTCGATAATACAGATGACAAGGATTTTCTTTGCGGACTGTTTACTGCTATTTATAACGATTTACCCCAAAAGAAAATAAAAAAGAAGAACGGATAAAATTATGGCTAATCCGCTTATAGCGATCGTCGGCAGACCCAATGTTGGAAAGAGTACCTTTTTCAACAAAATTGTCGGCAGAAAAATTTCAATAACAGAGGACAGACCGGGTGTCACCCGCGACAGGCTTTACGCCGATTCCGAGTGGCGTGGCAAGGCGTTCTCTATGGTGGATACCGGAGGCATTGAAATGCGTTCGGAGGACGTTATGTGGAAAGAGATAAAAAAACAGGCGGAGGTCGCAATCGATACCGCGCAGGTCATTCTCTTTTTCGTTGATGGCAAAGAGGGCTTGACGACTTCTGATTACGACGTTGCCGATATGCTTCGCCGCAGTAAAAAGCCCGTCATTCTGGTTGTCAATAAAATCGATGAGTATTCCGAGGAAAAGATTTTCGAGTTTTACTCTCTCGGTCTCGGCGAGCCTTATCCCGTTTCCGCCGAACACGGCACGGGGCTTGGCGATGTTTTGGACGAGGCGGTAAGCTGGTTTGAAAAGGTGGAAGCCGTTGAGGACGACAGCATAAAGATTGCAGTCGTGGGAAAGCCCAACGCAGGCAAGTCCAGCCTTGTCAACAGATTGCTCGGCTTTGAACGCTCAATAGTGACCGACATTGCTGGAACCACGCGTGACGCTATCGATACGAAATTCACTTACGGCGATAAAAATTATACGATTATCGACACCGCAGGTATACGCAAGAAGAGCAAGGTAGAGGACGATGTTGAGTACTACTCGGTAATGCGCGCTTTCGATGCAGTGCGGCGTGCGGATGTTTGTCTGCTCGTTGTAGACAGCGTTGACGGCTTGACTGAACAGGATACCAAAATTATCGGCTACGTTCACGAGGCGGGAAAACCCTCGGTTATCGTTATGAACAAGTGGGACTTAATCGAAAAGGACACAAATACCATAAACAAATTCGAGGCTAAGCTGAAAGAGGACTTAAAGTTTATGGATTATTTCAAATCGATTTACATTTCCGCAAAAACAGGTCAGCGCGCAGAAAAAATACTTGCGCTCGTTGATGAGGTTTACGCTCATTCCAATTACAGAATACAGACCGGTATTTTAAACGACGTCATATCCGACGCGGTAAGGGCGAACGAACCGCCGTCTTACAACGGCAGGCGGTTGAAGGTTTATTATTCTTCGCAGGTGTCTGTTGCGCCGCCGACCATCGTGCTGTTTGTAAACAGCGTTGATTTATTGCATTTTTCATACCAGAGATTTTTAGAAAATACTTTGCGTAAGTCGTTTGATTTTTCCGGCACGCCCATAAAAATTCTGACCAGAGAGAAGAAGAGCAATTAATGAAAGTGTTTGATTTTGCCGAACACTGGTACTGGTGTTTGGTCGCGGCGATAG
>JAIDFD010000028.1 GCA_029054485.1 Clostridia bacterium
CCTTTATTCAATAGACAGAAGCGGCGTCGAAGAGCAGGCGTACAGACTTTCGCTTTCCGATTTAAGCGTGGGAGAGGATATTAACAGCCTTATAAACGCGGGCGTAACTTCGTTTAAAATAGAGGGTAGAATGCGCCGTCCCGAGTACGTTGCCGCCGCGGTCAATTATTACAAAAGTATTTTAAGCGGAAAGAACGGCGATGTGAGCGCTTTGAAGCGCACTTACAACCGCGGCAACTATACAAAGGGTCTTGCATTCGGACAGGATAAATCATTTATCTCGTCGGCAGTGCAGGGGCATATAGGCGAGTACGCGGGAATAATCAAGGTTGAAAACGGAAAATATATTCTTCAAAGCAATTTAAAACTATCGGTCGGCGACGGCTTCAAAATTCTGCGTGGCGGCAAAGAGGTGGGCGGCGGAACTTGCGGCGGTGCGAGTAAGAGCGGATACGTTGTCAACACGCGGGTAAGACTTAAAAACGGCGACAAGGTTTTTATTACTACGGACACCGCATTGAACGAAAAACTTTTGAACGGCAAACGGCTTTTGCCGGTCAAAATTTCGGCTGAATTTTTCGTGGGTAAGCGCGCAAAAATTTCAATCGGCGAAGATGTGTTTTTCGGTGAAAGCGAGCTTGAGCGCGCAAATAGCAGACCGCTTACAAAAGAGGATATAATCCGAAATTTCCAAAAGACGGACGGTTATCCTTTTTTGCCTGAATTTTGCGATATACAAACAGACGGCGTGTTTATAACCGCCGCAAACCTGAACGCACTTCGGCGTAACGTATACGCTAATCTATACGGAAGTCTTACCGCAAATAAAAACGCACAGCTTTCGCCCGAATTTGTTTTGACGCAAATAGAAACGGGCACTGGCGAAAAAACCGCGGTCATTTCAACCGATTTAAAAGGCGTTAAAGCCGATATCGGAATACTCAAGCTTGACGATGTTTCGCAGTATTGTAACGCGCTTTTAAAGGACTTTGACGGAGAAAAGTATTTGTATGTTCCGCCCTATATGACGGGCGATGAGGTTGAAAAAATCAGCCTTTCCGCACAGTTCTTCGATGGGATTTACTGCGATGGATATTTCGGGTTGGCGCTCGCAAAAAAGCTGGGTAAAAAGTTTTTTGCGGGTACGGGTTTTAACGTTTCTAACCGCGTATCGCTTGACGGTGTACCAGCCGAATATATCTGCCTTTCAAAAGAACTGACTATTTCGGAAGCCAACGCGCTTTCGCGAGATAACGTATTTTATCTTTCGGGCGGCGGTATAAAAGTTATGGATTTAATTTACTGTCCGTTTGAAAAAAAATGTTCTTCCTGCGACAAGCGCAAACTGTACACGTTGACGGACGGTGAAAGGCGAGCGTTTCCCTTGCGCAGATACGTTGCGGGGGAGTGCCGTTTTGAAGTTTACAACTGCGCCGACCTTGTAACGGACGGGGCAAAGTGCTGTAAAATTTACGATTTCACCCTGCCGCAAAAAAGCGCGAATCATACGCGCGGACACTCGGTGAACGGTATTTTTTGATATGGACGAAAAAAGCTTACAAAGACTTGAACTTGATAAAATTTTATCCGCAGTTTCGGACTACGCCGTTTTAGAGGGCGGGAAACGCAGGATAACTTCGTGCTTGCCTTCGACAAGCTTGGAAGACGTGCGCTTTCGGCTTGCCTGCACTCAGGAGTGCGACAGGCTTCTTTTCAAGCACGGTATAGGAAAAATTGAGTACTTCGGCGACCTCGATGAAATTTTGAGCTTAGCCGAAAAAGGCTCGGCGCTTTCGTGCGGACAGCTGTTAGAGGCTAATGCGCTTTTGCGTTCGGCGCGTATTGCGTTCGACGGACTGAAAAGTGTGAACGACAACGGTATTGAGATTATGCGCTCGCGTGCGGAAAAGCTGTACTTCGACGGTGCGCTGGAAGAGGATATAACTTCAAAAATTCTTTCGTCCGACTCAGTAAGCGATTACGCCAGCGACAAGCTGTTTTCTATCCGCTCGCGCATAAAGAGTTTGAATGAAAGGATACGCGCTAAACTTTCGGAATACCTCACAAAAGACGCACAGTATTTGCAGGACGGAATAGTGACTATCCGTAACGACAGATATGTAATCCCCGTTAAGGCTGAGTATAAAAGCAGGGTGCGCGGCTTTGTTCACGACCGCTCGCAGACAGGCGCGACTTTCTTTGTCGAGCCAGAATACGTTTTAGAACTCAATAACGAGCTTATCGCCCTTTCGATAGACGAAAGGGAAGAAGTAGAAGCAATCCTTCGCGCACTTTCGAAAAGGCTGGGAAGCCTTGCAAACGAATTGCGTGCGGATATGCAGATACTGTTCGATATGGACGCAGACTACGCCCGCGCCGAGTACGGTTATAAACTTAAATGTACAAAACCGAACGTAAACGGCAGGGGGTATATAAATATCGTCAAGGGCCGACACCCTTTGATAGACGCAAAAAAAATCGTTCCCGTTTCAATCGAACTCGGCGCCGATTACGACTTTCTTATTTTAAGCGGCGCGAACACCGGCGGAAAAACGGTAACGCTTAAGATGTGCGGACTGTTTTGCTTAATGGCGGCAAGCGGACTTTTTATTCCCGCTTGCGAGGGCAGCAGTGTTGCTGTTTTCGAAAACGTTTTCTGCGACATAGGCGACAGTCAGAGTATTGAGGAGAGCCTTTCAACCTTTTCTTCGCACCTTTTAAACGTTATTAATATCTGCAACGGCGCAAACGGCAACAGCCTTGTTTTAATCGATGAGCTCGGCGGCGGCACTAACCCCGATGAAGGGCAGGCGCTTGCAAAGGCGGTCGTCAAGCACCTTTTATCAAAGGGCTGTAAGGGGATTGTTACAACACACTTTACGCCGCTGAAAGAATTTGCCTATACGCTCGATAGATGTGAAAACGCGAGTATGGAATTTGACAGCGATACGCTTAAACCACTTTACTCGATAAAAATCGGTCTTGCGGGCGCAAGTAACGCGCTTGCAATTTCGCGCAGGCTTGGCTTGCCCGAAACTATTTTAAACGATGCAACGGGTTTTCTTTCCGAAGGGGCAAGAAGTTTTGAGAATGTGCTACGCCGCGCCGAGGACAGCAGATTGCAGGCGGAAGAAAAACTTAGCGAAGTTACCGCGCTTGAAAACGAGTGGAAGCAAAAGGTTAATCTGCTTAACAGCCGTATAGAAGAGCTGAATGCCGAAAAGGAAAAAATTTCACGTTCGGCAAGAGTGGAAAGCAGACGCATAATTTCGGAACGCACCGAGAGAGCCGAACAAATTTTGGAAGAGATTGAGGGTATTTTCAAAAAGGAAGAAATTTCTCAATCAGACCTCATAAAGGCGCGCACCCTTAAAAACAAGCTGGAAAATATTTCTTACGATGAGGAAGAGCGCAAACCGCCGCAGAGCGTTTACCGTCAAGCGAGCCGCGGAGAGATAAAAGTCGGGTCGGCGGTATTCGTCAAACCTATGCAAAGCCGCGGGCAGGTGGTAAGTTTGAAGCGTGATGAGGCGGAAGTACAGTGCGGCAGTATGAAAATGCACTGCAAACTTTCAGACCTTTTGTTAACGGACGAACAAAAAAAGGCGGAAAAAGTCAAGGTAGTCAAACACGTTCCCCAAAGTCAACCCATGCTTGAAATCAATCTTTTGGGTCTTACGGTAGAGGAGGCTCTCTACGAAGTCGATAACTTTATCGACCGCGCAGTTATGGACAACCTCGAAGAGATAAAGGTTATTCACGGCGTAGGGACCGGCAAACTTAAAAATGCGATAGCCCAGCACCTTAAACGGCACAAAAACGTTGAAAGCTTCCGCGCTGGCAAGTACGGCGAGGGCGAAAGCGGAGTTACCGTAATAAAAATCAAATAGTCAAGAATTGCCTTTAAACGTAATATTATATAAATAGAATTTTATGTTTAGGGGTAAACTATTGAAAGGCAAATTTATTACCGTAATAACAAACTGCGTACTCGTTGCAATCGTTCTCTCGGTATCGCTTATAGGCTTTTTCGGCGGCAAGGCGGTAGCGGTTTCGGGCGATAATACAAATCTTTATTACAGTGCGGAAAACGGCGAGGGCGTAAGCCTTATGTTTAACGTATACGAGCATACCGACAACGTACTTGAAATTTTGGATATACTGGACGAGTACGGCGCAAAAAGCACCTTTTTCATCGGCGGAAGCTGGGCGGACGACAACGTAGACTGCGTGCGCGAAATTTACAGGCGGGGGCACGAGCTTGCCAGCCACGGCTATTTCCACAAAGACCATTCGCGAATGTCTCTGGAAGCCAATCTCGAAGAGATACGCCCGAGCGTAAAGCTTTTGAATATGATTTGCGGCAGTGAGATAACTTTGTTTGCGCCGCCCTCGGGAGCTTTTAACGATAATACGCTAAACGCTTGCCAGTCGCTGGATTTAAGGGTTATAATGTGGAGCAGGGACACTATCGACTGGCGGGATAAGGACGTAAATTTAATTTACACCCGCGCCACAAAAAATCTTGTAAAAGGAGAGTTTGTATTAATGCACCCCACGGATTGCACGGTTACGGCTCTTCCCGATATATTAACTTACATAAGAGACAACGGACTTAGCACCGTTACGGTATCTCAAAATTTAGGAGCATAATGGTACATTGTAAAAAATTAAATAACGGAATAAGACTTATCGTAAAGCAGATGCCCGGACTGATGTCCGTAACTATGGGCATACTTGTCCATACGGGCGCAAGCGTTGAAACGGATAAAGAGGACGGTATTTCGCACTTTATCGAGCATATGATGTTCAAGGGTACGAAAAAGCGTTCGGCTTTCAAGGTTTCGGACGATATGGACGCTATCGGTGCGCAGGTAAATGCGTTCACTTCAAAGGACGTAACCTGTTATTACGCAAAGTCTACAACCGGTCACGCGGCGGAAGCGTTTGAAATTCTTTCAGACCTGTTTTTAAACAGTACCTTCCCCGCAGGCGAAATGAAGAGGGAAAAAGGGGTTATAGTCGAAGAAATTAATATGAACGATGACACCCCAGATGATTTGTGCCTCGACCTTTTAGCACGCGCCTATTACGGCGAAAAGGGCTACGGCAGAAATATTTTGGGTCCGCGTGAAAACGTAATGGGCTTTACTAAAGCCGACGTTAAAGAATATCTCAAAAAGCGTTACACCACCGAAAATATAGTAATATCGATGGCGGGAAATATAGACGTGTCACTTGCCGAAGAGCTTGTGGAAAAATATTTTTCCGATTTGCCTTTTACTCCCGCGGACAATAAGCCTGTTGATATTAAGCTTTGCGGACAGGCACTTTACTGCAAAAAGGACATCGAGCAAATTCATCTGGCTCTTGCGTTTCCTTCCGTTAAAAGATACGACAGACTTTTTGACGCAACGCAGATTATGAATTCGGTGTTCGGCGGAAGTATGTCGTCAAGGCTGTTCCAAAAGGTAAGGGAAGAGCTGGGGCTTGCGTATACGGTCTATTCCTATGTTTCGCCTTACGCCGAGGCAGGCTCGCTGGTAATCTACGCGGGCGTAAATGCCGAAAACTATCTGACGAGCGCGGAAGCGGTTATGGAATGCGTGCGCGCGATAAAGACCAAAGACGTTACGGAAGAAGAATTTTTGCGCGGCAAAGAACAACTTTTATCTTCGTCAATATTTTCGCAGGAAAGCACAAGTTCGCAGATGCTTTTGTACGGCAAAGAACTTATTTACAGCGGCAGGGTGTACGACTTCGAAGAGCGTGTAGAAAAGATAAATTCTGTGACCTTGAACAATGTTTTGGAAGCCGTGGAATTTAACTTTGACCAAAGCCGTATCGCTTCGGCAGTAGTCGGTAACGTTAACGGGCCTTTAAAATTATGAGTGAAATAAAATACGGGTTTGCGCCTTTATACGATAAAGACAGCAAGCTTTTAATACTCGGCAGTTTTCCGTCTGTCAAAAGCAGGAAAGTCGAGTTTTACTACGGCAATCCGCAAAACAGATTCTGGCGGGTTGTCAGCTCCTTCTTCGGCGAGAACTCGCCGAAAACTACTGAAGAGAAAAAGAACTTTCTTTTAAAGCGCAATATCGCCCTTTGGGATATCGTGACCGAATGTGAGATTTCCGGTTCACAGGATAGCACGATAAAAAATTTCAAAGTAGCAGATTTGAAAACTCTCTTGCAAAATTGCGATATTAGGTATATAATATTAAACGGCAGTACGGCGTTTAAGATTTTCAAAAATAACTACGGCGATATAAACATTCCGTATGTAAAGCTTCCGTCTACAAGTCCTGCCAATACGCGTTTCTACGAAAAGGAGTGGCGAGATGCACTATCAAGAGCTTTTGACAGAGCTTGAAAGCTACGCCGATGAGGGCTATAAAGCCTTTCATAAAAAGCTTTTAAAAAATGAAAGCGTAAACGTTATCGGCGTGCGTGTTCCGATATTGCGCAAGCTTGAAAAAAAGTATAAAGCCGATTTGGACGAGCTGTTTACTTTTCCGGACGAGTATTACGAAGTAACTTTCATAAAACTTACTGCCGTATCAATGCTCGCATATGAAGAATTTGTCAAATATGTCGATAAATGTATTCCGCTGATCGATAACTGGGCAACCTGCGACTGTTTTACACCCAAGTGCATTGAGGGACATAAAGAAGAGTTTTTACCGTACATACGAAAATACGCTTTGGATAAAAGAGAATTTTACCAGCGTTTTGCACTTACGACTTTACTTCATTTTTACGTTGAAGAAAGTTATGCGGAAACGATTTTTGCCCTGACCGAGCGGAGCGATACAAGCCTTTATTACGTCCATATGGCGGCGGCATGGCTTATAGCCGAAGCGCTTGTAAAATTTTACGATAAGGCGAAGAGTTTTCTTCTTGAAAACACGCTTGATAAAAAGACCCACAACAAGGCAATTCAAAAGGCGCGCGAAAGCTTCCGCCTTTCAGATGACCAAAAAAATTATTTAAAGGGAATTAAAAGATAAATGGACATTTCAGCAAAACTAACCGAGGAATTTAATTTACGCCCCGACCACGTTCAGAATATTCTGAAACTTTTGGAAGAGGGCAACACAATACCTTTCATTGCCCGCTACCGCAAGGAAATGACGGGCGCGATAGACGATCAGGTTCTGCGTGCTTTAAACGACAGATACGAATATCTTAAAAACCTTGAAAAGCGCAAGGAAGAAGTTGCAAAGGCGATTACCGAACAGGAAAAAATGACGGACGAAATTCAAGCCTCAATAGACGCCGCGCAGACTATGACCGAAATAGAGGATATTTACCGTCCTTTCAAACAGAAGAAAAAGACCCGCGCGTCCGTTGCGATAGAAAAGGGATTACAGCCCCTTGCTGACCTGATTTTGGCGCAGGCGTGCAAGCCTTATGAAGAGGCGGCAAAATACATAGACGAAGAAAAGGGCGTTTCTTCCGCGGAAGAAGCTATTGCGGGCGCAAAGGACATAATTGCAGAAATTATTTCCGACAACGCTGAACTCAGAAAGAAGCTTCGCGGGCTTTTGGAAAAACATGGTGAAATGCAGGTCAAGCTCGTCAAGGACGATGACAAGGGCACTTATGCTATGTATAAAGATTACAGCGAGCTTATCCCCGAAATCAAAAATCACCGTATTCTTGCAATCAACAGGGGCGAAAAGGAAGAGTGTCTCAAAGCAAAAATTTACTTCGATACCGAAATCGCAAAGCGTATTTGCACAGCTAAGTACGTTAAAAACAAATCCGAAGAAGAGTGCGCAAAATTAATCGAAGAAGCGGCTTCAGACGGCTATGACAGGCTTATAGAGCCTTCGATACAAAGAGAAGTGCGCGCAATTCTTACCGACAGGGCAGGTGAACAGGCGATAAAAATGTTTGAAGTAAATCTTCGTCCGCTTTTATTGCAACCTCCCGTAAAAGGCAAAGTTACTTTGGGACTCGACCCCGGCTACCGCACGGGCTGTAAAGTCGCTGTCGTTGATGAAACGGGAAAAGTTCTCGATACTTCGGTTATATATCCCGTGCCGCCCAAAAACGATATCGAGGGCAGTAAAAAAATAATCAAGTTCCTTATTGAAAAGCATAAGGTTGATATTATATCGATAGGCAACGGCACGGCGAGTAAAGAAACGGAAATTTTCGTTGCGGATTTATTGAAAGAGATTGACGCAAACGTAAGCTACGCAGTCGTAAACGAAGCGGGCGCCAGCGTTTATTCCGCAAGCCCCCTTGCAGTTGAGGAATTTCCAGACTACGATTTGACCCTGCGTTCGGCAATATCCATTGCAAGAAGATTGCAAGACCCTCTTTCCGAACTCATTAAAATCGATCCCAAGTCGATAGGCGTAGGACAGTATCAGCACGATATGGACAAAAAGCGTCTTGACGGAGTTTTGGGCGGCGTGCTTGAAGATTGCGTAAACAGCGTTGGCGTTGATCTGAACACGGCAAGCGTATCTCTTTTAAAATTCGTTGCGGGACTTAACGCGGGTATAGCGAAAAACATAGTTTCGTACCGCGAGCAAAACGGCAAGTTCAGCGAGCGCAGTCAGCTTTTAAACGTGGCTAAGCTCGGTTCAAAGGCATACGAGCAATGCGCGGGCTTTTTGCGTATTCCCGATGGCAAAAACATAATGGACAACACAGCCGTTCACCCCGAATCCTATAAAAAGGCTGAAAAACTTTTATCGCTCTTCGGCTACGGCGAAGAGGACGTAAGACAAAGAAAACTTGCCGAACTTCCCGATAAAGTAAAAGCCTACGGCGAAAATAAAGCGGCGGAATATTGCGGACTTGACGTGGCGACTATGAACGACATAATTACCGAGCTTGTCAAGCCCGGCAGAGATATCCGTGACAGCTTGCCCCAAAGACAGCTCAGAAAGGATATTCTCGGCATAGAAGATTTGGCGGTAGGAATGGAAGTCGACGGCACTGTAAGAAACGTAATCGACTTCGGAGCTTTTGTTGATATCGGCGTGCATCAGGACGGTCTCGTTCATATTTCCGAAATTACCGATAAATATATCCGTCACCCGTCGGACGTTCTGAAAGTAGGACAGCAGGTAAAAGCGGTAATAATCACCCTCGACAAGGCAAAACAGCGCATAGGACTGTCCTTGAAGCAGGTTAAAAAGCAGGCTAATTGAGTTGACAACCTTTCGCGTTTATTGTAAAATGTGAAAGTAGATAACAC
Source organism: Clostridia bacterium (assembly GCA_029054485.1). Classification (GTDB taxonomy): domain Bacteria; phylum Bacillota; class Clostridia; order Christensenellales; family Borkfalkiaceae; genus Coproplasma. The sequence goes on from JAIDFD010000028.1 coordinate 9,221, forward strand.
GGAGGGTAGAATATGTTTGATGAAGTAGCAAAGATTCTTTCAGAGCAGTTGAACGTGGCTAAGTCAAAAATTACTATGGAAAGCGATATAGTAAAAGATTTGGGTGCGGATTCGCTTGACGTTGTCGAGCTTCTGATGACCTTGGAAGACAACACGGGTAAGGCAATTCCTGAAGACAAGGTTACTGACGTTAAGACGGTCGGCGATGTAGTTAAGCTTCTTGAATCTCTTTAATTGATAAATATAAAAACCTCTCACGGATTTTCCGTGGGAGGTTTTTTTATGTTTTATACTATTATATTTATCAATCTTTTAGGTACAAGAATGAATTTTTTAATCTGCTTGCCTTCAATAAGGGGAGCGATGTCGCCGTGCGCTTTAACGAGCTTTTCAATTTCAGCCGCGGGCATATCGGCAGGCACTATAATTTTAGTTTTGATTTTGCTGTTCACCTGCACGGCGTATTCGATATTGTCCTCGCCGCATTTGCCTTCGTCATAGGTCGGCCATTTTTCGTAAGCAATCGTTCCCTTGTGACCTAAAACCGTATTCCATATTTCTTCGGTGATAAAGGGGATAACGGGGTTTAGAAGTTTGATAAGCCCTTCCGCATAAGCTTTGGGGAAACTCTTTCCGTCGCCGATTTCCTTGTATACGGCATTAACGAAAATCATCATCTGCGAAATCGCCGTATTTATCTTCATAGCCTCGTAATCTTCGCCGACCTTTTTAACGGTCTGGTTATAAATCTTTTCAAGGTTGGTGTTGGGTGCGTTTGATATGGCGTTCATTTCGTAGTACAGTCTGTGAATTCTGTCAACGAATTTTTTAACGCCCTCTATGTTCGAAGTGTTCCAAGGCTTAGTATCCGCAACGGGGCCCATAAACATTTCGTACATTCTCAAAACGTCCGCGCCGTATTCGTCAACGATGTCATTGGGGTTGATTACGTTACCCATACTTTTTGACATCTTGTTTCCGTCCTCGCCCAAAATCATTCCCTGGTGGAACAGTTTTTTGAACGGCTCTTTGCAGGGAACAAGCCCCTTGTCAAAGAGGAAGTTGTTCCAGAAACGCGAGTATAAAAGGTGACCTACAAGGTGTTCTTTTCCGCCCATATAAAAGTCTACGGGCATCCAGTGTTTCAGTAATTCGTAGTCGGCAAATTTTTCTTTGTTGTGCGGGTCGCAGTATCTTAAAAAGTACCAGCTCGAACCCGCCGAACCGGGCATAGTGGTTGTTTCGCGCTTGCCGTTTACGCCGTTGATTTTTACGTTTACCCAGTCCTTTGCGTTTTCAAGGGGAGGGTTGCCGCCCTTAGCTTTGTAGTCGTCCATTTCTGGCAGAACGAGGGGGAGATTACTATCCTCAAGCAAATAAGTTTCGCCGTTATCAAGGTGAACAACGGGCAGAGGCTCGCCCCAGTATCGCTGGCGGGCAAAAATCCACTCGCGCAGTTTGTAGGTTACCGTCTTTTTGCCGCAGCCGTGTTTTGTAAGCCATTCTGACATTTTGTCGATAGCCTGCTTTTTATCAAGCCCGTTCAAAAAATCGGAATTTATATGCTTTCCGTCACCCGTAAAAGCTTCTTTTTCCACATCGCCGCCTTCGAGTACGGGGATTATCGGCAATTTGAATTTCTTTGCAAAATCATAGTCGCGCGTGTCGTGCGCGGGTACTGCCATAATCGCGCCGGTGCCGTAAGAGGTCAGAACGTAGTCCGAGATGTAAACGGGGATTTTGTTCCCGTTTGCGGGGTTGACCGCGTACGCGCCCGTAAAGCAACCGGTCTTGTCCTTGTTTAAATCGGTGCGCTCAAGTTCGGATTTGCTTGCGCAAATCTTCTTATATTTTTCAACTTCGCCGCGCTGACTTTCGGTTGTAATTTCATCAACCAACTTATGTTCGGGTGCAAGCACGCAGTATGTTACGCCGAAGAGGGTATCGCACCTTGTCGTGAATACGGTGAATGACTTGTCCATGCCGTCAACTTTAAAATCTACGTTCGCACCCTCTGATTTACCTATCCAGTTGCGCTGAGCAATTTTCGAAGGCTCTTGCCAGTCAAGTCCGTCAAGCCCTTCCAAAAGTCTTTCGGCGTACTTGTTTATGTCTATTACCCACTGTTTCATATTCTTGCGCACAACGGGATAGCCGCCGCGCTCGCTCTTGCCGTCTATAATTTCATCGTTGGCAAGAACGGTGCCAAGTTCTTCGCACCAGTTCACGGGCATCTCTTCATAGCGCGCAAGACCGTCCTTGCAAAGCTGTTTGAAAATCCACTGCGTCCATTTGTAGTAAGAGGGATCGCATGTTGAAACGGTCTGATCCCAGTCGTAAGAAAGTCCAAGCATTTTCAACTGCTCGGTAAAGGTTTTTATATTTTTCTGTGTAAATCCGTCGGGGTTGTTTCCCGTCTTAATCGCAAACTGTTCGGCGGGCAGACCGAAACTGTCAAAGCCGATGGGATGCAACACGTTGTAGCCCTGCATTCTTTTCATTCTCGAAAGAATGTCGGTTGCGGTATAGCCCTCGGGGTGCCCTACGTGGAGACCCGCGCCCGAAGGGTAGGGGAACATATCCAAAACGTAATATTTGGGTTTTGAAAAGTCGTGCAAGTCTGTATGAAAGGTTTTATTCTCGTCCCAGTACTTTATCCACTTTTTTTCAACTGCTTTAAAATCGGTATAAGCCATAGTTTTTAATTCCTGAATTTTAGTTACTAATTATTATACATATTCCTTTTAAAGTTGGCAAATAAATTAATGCTAAACCCGTTTTAAAGTTGTTGACAAAAGTAATAAATTGTACTAATATATCAGTACGCAATAAATAAAGACAAGTACCGCCGATAAATTTTCAGAGAGTGTGGCGTTTGCTGTGAGCCGCATAATTTAAAGGACAACGGGAAACCACTTTGCAGATTTTTTGCGTATCTTAAAAGAGGTCACGATTTCGTGGCAATTAAGGTGGAACCGCGCATAATATAAATTTTGCGTCCTTAAACAAAAACAAACCGTTTTTGTTTAAGGCTATTTTTTTGGAGATAAATTATGGAAATTTTTTTGAAGAACGGAAGTATCCAACTTGACGACGGCGCAACCTGTCAGGACGCCGCGCTTAAAATCAGCGAGGGACTCGCACGTTCGGCAGTAGCTGCAAAGATTAACGGAAAACTTTGCGACCTGTCCGAAAAACTGAAAGAGGGCGACAAAATCGAAATTGTAACTCTCAAAGACAAAGAGGGGCTTGAAGTTTACCGCCATACCTGCGCGCACGTTTTAGCGCAGGCGCTTAAAAATATTTTTCCTACCTGCAACCTCGCGATAGGTCCGGTTATCGATAACGGCTTTTACTACGATGTTGATTTCAACACGCCGATTACGCAGGACGACTTCGTTAAAATCGAAAGCGAAATGCTTAAAATAATCAAGGCTAACACGCCGATTGAAAGATTTGAACTTCCCAGAAAGGAAGCCGTTAAACTTATGAAAAAGTACGGCGAAAAGTACAAAATCGAGCTTATTGAAGACCTGCCCGAAAACGAGCCTATTTCATTTTACAAGCAGGGCAGTTTTACCGACCTTTGCCGCGGACCTCACCTGCCCTCAACGGGAAAGATTAAAGCGTTTAAACTTATTTCTATCGCGGGCGCGTACTGGCGCGGAAACGAAAAGAACAAAATGCTCACCAGAATTTACGGCGTAGCGTTTGCGAAAAAGGACGAAATGGAAGCCTACTTCAAAATGCTCGAAGAGGCTAAAAAGCGCGACCATATCAAGCTCGGCAAAGAGTTGAAACTTTTTGCGCTTATGGGCGAGGGCAAGGGTTTTCCTTTCTTCCTTCCCAACGGTATGGTTCTCAAAAATACTCTCGTAGATTACTGGCGCGGACTGCACCGCGAAGAGGGCTATGTTGAAATTCAGACGCCCATAATTCTTACCCGCTCGCTTTGGGAAAATTCGGGTCACTGGGACCACTACAAAGACAATATGTATACAACGGTAATAGACGGCGAGGACTGCGCTGTCAAACCTATGAACTGCCCTGGCGGTATGCTCGTATACAAGCTCACTCCGCATAGCTATAAGGACTTACCTTTGCGCGCGGCGGAACTCGGACTTGTTCACCGTCACGAGAAGAGCGGACAGCTCCACGGACTTTTTCGCGTTCGCTGTTTCACTCAGGACGATGCGCACATATTTATGTTGCCC
>JAIDFD010000280.1 GCA_029054485.1 Clostridia bacterium
GAGGTAAGCTATGCCTTCCTTGGTGCGGGTGGGGTAAAAACCACCTCGTCACCGCTACGCAGGCTTCGCGGAGTTTCCCTGAGGAAGCCAAATTAAGTATAAATGAAAACACTTTGTTTAAAACAAAGGGAGGAAAGATATGAATACTAAAAAAAGGAATCTGGCTACGATAATTCTTGCGATACTTTGCGCAATAACCCTTGCAATCGGCGTAAGTTTTGTTATGCCCAAAACAGGCAATCTCAACGCTAACGCGGCAACCATAGACATTACTCCTTCTTACGCTTACGATAATTCAAAAACGGTAACGCACAATATAGCGGGTGGCGATACGGGATATACTCCGACCGATATTGCGTATACCGCTATGACGGGCAGTTCGAATATCACCTTTACAACAGGTACGGGAACGAGTCCTTTACTCACTATGCACAACAATGTATCCGCAATCGATGCAGACGCGATGTTTGTCGTCTTTTCAATGAACGTTGCTGTGCCGGCAGGCGGCAAAATAAAAGTAAAATATCAATTTGATTTGTCTGTGGGTAAAGCAGCCGGCTCAATAGATGCAGGCTCGCATTTTTGTGCGGAATTTTTTCACTTCGGCACGGGCGACGAGGATACGGGTGAAAACCTCGTTGACGTAACAACGCTCAGTTTTTCAACAACTTCGTCCAGTGGCGGAAAGTCTGTTGTCAGACTTGACGGCGGTCTGCCGACTTCGGTTTTCAGTTGTTCGGTATGTGGTTCGGCAAACGCGGATAATCCTTCGATTAACAGAGGAACGGCAAGTTATCCGAATTTAGGTAATGTAATCAGCGGATGCGACCCCGTTCAAAGAGGCAGCTATACCACTGCGGAAATAACTTACGAAAATACTACAAATACAAACAAAGTCTATAAAGAGTATTTCGGATACTTCGGTATGGCGTCAACCGCCACGAGTGCTTGCCATATTTTATGGAGTGAGTTACAAGTCAATACCTTGCAAGCGGAGTTTGAAAAAATATCAAAGCCCGCAACGAGCGTTGACAACTATACCTATGACGGAACGGATAAAACCTTTACCGTAACGGGAATAGACGCGGCTAAGACAGCTCTCGTAAAAGCAGAAAAAACCGCGCTCGACGGCACAAAGACTACCCTCTACGAGTATACAAACTATCCCCAATCCCCGATAGCTTCCACGGGCACAAACCCGCTTGTCGGCAACCAGTGCAAATTTACCGATGCGGGAATTTATACGCTGAGTTTCAGACCGGTAGGGGCGGTGTGGGCGGATACGCTTGACACAACCGCGTATGAAATTAAGTTTTACATATTCCCCAAAGTTGTGGTAAAACCTACGGTTGCTACGGGCGATTTAAACGGCAAAACATACAATGCAAGTTCGCAGACTTTTTCGCTTACGCTTGCAGGTGGTTTGACTTCATCAACATGGCCGAGTTACATTAATATCGACAGTACCAAGGGTGGAAATC
>JAIDFD010000281.1 GCA_029054485.1 Clostridia bacterium
TTTTTTTTCAACCCCCCAACCCCCTATACACTTTGGTTTGTTTGGGGGGGTGGGTTTGTTTTTTTAAAAAACCCCTTTTAAAAATTTCGCGGCCCCCCCAAAATTGGGGGGCGCACGCCTCCCGCTTATCATACTTTTACTATTTGGAATACACCGCAAGCACGTCGTACAATGTAGTGTAGTACGCGCCGAGATAGGCGCGCGCAACGTCGTCCGCGTTGTAGAGCGCCATACGCTCGTCGCCGTCCGCTATCGCCAGATAATAGTCGCGGACGATAACGTACCTGTCGGTATAAGGCAGACTGTAATCCACAATATATCCCGCGCTCTCGTCTCCGCTTTCGCTATCGTCGGGGTAGGGCTCGTTCAGACTCATATTATATATGAGGTTATCCGCAAGAAGCGCGCACTGGTAGCCGAGTTCCCTGTCTATCTCCGCCTGCTTGGCTTCAAGCAAAGTCGATTCGAGCATACCGTTGGTCATAACTATATTTTTAAAGGTCGCATACTCCTTTTCCGCGGTGCGGTAAAGCGCGTCCTTTTTCTGTTGCGCCGTTCTGAGCATCTTCATCTGCACGGCGGTCAGCGCTTTAAGCTCCTCAGGCGTTAAAGTTATAATATCAAATTCCAACGCTCACCTCCGCAGTCAGAGTAAGACTTTTCAAAGGCTCGCGTCCCGAAACGGTAATATTGAACTTCTTGCCGCGTAAGGACGGACGGACCGCGCCGTTCACATTCGTAAACCTGCGCGAAAAAACCCCGTTGCCGATTTCCACTTCACAGTTTTCGCTGTCGGCGTAAACCTCGGTAACCGTTTTGTTCGCGCCCGTGCCGAAGTCCGCGCCGTGCGCTATCAGCGAGTATTCGCCGCCGTTTTCAAGGGAATAAATGCCCTCTTCGTTGTAGACGTAAAGCTTGTCCGAAACGCACATTGCGTCCGCCTCAACGTCGATAATATAGCTTTCCCCCGTTGAGGGCTCGTAGCAGAAAATTACTTTACCGAAGTTTGCCGTTGTACAGCTTAAATAATATCCGCCCGCATAACTCTCCGCAAAAAAACACTCTTCAATTTCGCTTTCAAAGCGGTGTGAAAGCTTTGAAACAAACTCGCCGTCGAAAACGCATATGCCCGTTTTGGTGCAAAAATACAGCTTACCCTCGACTGCCTTTGCGGTGTTCGGAATAATCTCGTCCGTGTCCGTATCGGTGAGCTTGACGGAAAAATTTTCGGGCGAACCGTACATCGCCAAAAATGTCAGTCCGTGCTTTCTGAGCGCAACTAAATTTTCGCCGAATTCCAGAATTTCGAGTATCTCTCCGCGGTCAAGTCCGAGGTAAATACTGCCGCCGCCGTTCAATTCCTGCGTCCAGTCGTCTATTCCGCACTTTGACCAGCAAACCCGAAGTCCGTCGTCCGTCACGCCGAACAGCCTGCCGCAATGCATAACGCCCGAAATGAGATTTTCGCCCAGCGGTACGCCGTCGAAGCCCTCCGCGGTAAGACGGGTTGCGGTCTTGCCGAAAACCAGCGCGGCATATGCCTTTCCGTCCTGCAAAAGGTCGAGTACAAAGGGACTTTTTGCGGATACGTTTAAAAATGGCGTAAACTTAGTCCCGTTGCCCGATATGTACATATAACCGTCCGCGAAAAGCAGATACAGCTTCGTACCCTTGCTGTAAAACGCCTTGGTTATCCCGCTCATACCTTCGGCGAGATACTTCGCCGAAAGCGCGGGAACCGCGCCGCCGCCCGATACGC
>JAIDFD010000282.1 GCA_029054485.1 Clostridia bacterium
CCACCCCCCCCCCGCCACCCCCCCGCCGCAGCCGTCCCGTGGGCGCGGAGATGTGTATAACCCACACCGCAAAAAAAGCGCCGTTTTAAAATAACACACCCCAATATCAACGCCCGCCCCCCCCTCCGGCGCGGACGGACTTAATAAATACGGTATTATTTATGGAAAAAATCAATAAATTACAGTCGATTATCGATGGCAGTGAAAATATCGTTTTTTTCGGCGGGGCTGGTGTCAGTACCGAAAGCGGTATCCCCGACTTCCGCTCGCAGGACGGACTTTACAATCTTAAATACGCCTACCCGCCTGAGCAGATTGTATCGCACACCTTTTTCAAGTTCCGCCCCGCCGAGTTTTTCGGGTTTTACCGCGACAAAATGGTTTACCCCGCCGCAAAACCCAATCCCGCGCATATATTTCTGGCGAAGTTGGAAGAGGCGGGCAAGCTGAAAGCGGTTATCACTCAAAACATAGACGGGCTTCATCAGGCGGCGGGCAATAAGACCGTTTACGAGTTGCACGGCAGCGTTTTAAGGAATTACTGCGTGCGTTGCCGCAGGTTCTACTCGGTAGAGTTCGTTAAAAACTGCGATGGTGTACCCGTCTGCGACTGCGGCGGAGTGGTTAAGCCGGACGTGGTTTTGTACGAAGAGGGGCTCGACGACAAAACGGTGAGCGGCGCAATCTCTGCGATAGAAAACGCGGACGCGCTGATTATCGGCGGAACTTCGCTCGCCGTCTATCCCGCGGCGGGCTTTATCGACTGTTTCCGCGGCAAACATCTGGTAGTGATTAACAAATCGCCCACGCCCGCGGATTTGCGCGCCGAACTCGTGATAAACGAGCCTATCGGCGAGGTTTTTTCAAGGCTCAGAATTTAACTGTTCGGCTTTTCCATAGGTTGGCTATACTGGAAAAATCTTTGTATTGCGCCCGCGCATAGCTTTTGTTATAATTGCCTTGTAAGGAGAGGTAATTATATGAAAAGATTAAAAAATTTAGCGGCAATCGGTCTTGCGTCCGCGCTGACGCTGACAACCGCCGCCGCGCTCGCGGGTTGCGCGAATAAAAATAACGAACCCGATAAAGAAGAGGTTGAAATAACTCAACCCGAACAGCCAATGCCTGAACAGCCCGAACAGCCCGAAATTCCCGAGGTTGTTCCTCCCATACAACCCGAACAGCCTGAACCCGAAATTCCGGTGGAACCCGAGCCCGAAGAGCCGATTCCCACGGTAAACACCGCGTCGTACATAATGCTCACCGCCGACAGCGTGAATATCCGCTCGGGCGCGGGAACAGGTTACGCGGTCAAAGGTGCGGCTGAAAAATCCACGATGTACGCGCTCGGCGGAACGTCGGGCAGTTGGTATCAGACAAGCTACAAAAATGCAACGGCGTATTTATCTACAAAGTATTGCGAAGTGGTTGAAATGGAGGCGAGCGAAAACGAGCTTATCGAGGCGGTAATCGCGGAGGGAACAAAGCTCCTCGGCACGCCCTACGTCTACGGCGCGGCGAGATACCACAACGGCAACGGCGCGCTTGCAAGCAATTTCAGCATAAACGCTTTCGACTGCTCGTCGCTTATGCAGTACATATTCTACAAGGGCGCGGGCGTGAACTTGCAGGTAACAAGCCGAACCCAGTCCTTGCAGGGCGAAACCGTTTCAAAGGCAAACTTGCAGAGAGGGGATCTGATGTTCTTCACCAACGCGTCCCGCTATAACTACTCGGGAATAGAGCGCATAGGACACGTTGCCCTGTATCTCGGCGATAACTGGATTTTGCACACCGCATCGGACTATGCGAAAATCGAACAGATTTCTTCAACGAGGTGGAGCTACTTTATAAAAGCCCAGAGAATGATTTAAAAAAACAAGCGGTGCGCGTGTTTCTTACGCGCACCGCTTAAAATTTATTCTTTGTCCTCTTTCGGGGGGTCGACTTTTCCCGTTATGAAATCGCCCTTGGGGGGAGGGGGATTTTCCTTTCGCTCTTTCTTTTCCTGCAACTGCTTGAAAAGCACCATAAGCGCGCCGAAAACCG
>JAIDFD010000283.1 GCA_029054485.1 Clostridia bacterium
GGACAGGCGTTCCATTTTCGAGGAAGCGACCGGCATAGTCGTTTTCAAGGACAGAAAGGCGGAAGCCGAGAGAAAGCTCAACGCTTCAAAGGACAACCTCTTTGTGTTCGCCCAGCGTATGCAGGAAGTCGAAAGGCAGATAGGACCTTTGAAAAAGGCTTCGGAAAACGCGCTTAAATACAGAGAGCTTTACACTCAGCTTCGTCACCACGAAATGAACTTGTACATAGTCCGCCACGATGGCGCGGCGGGCGAGCGGGACGCACTCAACGCAAAAGCGGAAAAGATAAACAAGAGAATAGAGGAAGTAACCGCTATTTCCGAACAGCTTTTAAGCGAGTACCAGACCCGCCGCGATGAGCTTGCTTCGGCGGACGCGGAACTCAACGACTTATACGAAAGACTGCGCCGCTACGAAGTAGGAATAGAAAAGAAGAGCGGTAAATCACAGCTTTTGTTTGAAAAGGCAAGCTCGGTAAGGGAAAAGCTCGCGTCGGCGCAAAACGACATTCTCGTTTCAACTAAGCGCATCGATGATATAGACAAGGAAATCAAAAGAGCCGAAGCTTACGGACAGAGGAACGGCGAAAGGCTTGATGCGTTGCGTTCGCAGACCGAGGGCTTCCGCGCCGAGATTGACGAGCTGTCAAAGAAGATTGCCGACTACGAGTATATGACCGGCGAACACAGGAAAAAGGTTTTGGACACCTTCAAAGACCTTTCGGATATGCGCCAGAATATGGGTTCGCTTTCGGCGCAGAAAAAACTTTTGAAAGAGCGCCTCGGCGAAATTAAAGAGGGTATGGAAGCAATCCGCGAAAGACGCGATAAGCTCCGCGGTGAGTATGATGAAAGCTTTGAGCGCGGAAAAGCTTTGTCCGAGCTTCTCGGCAACGAAAATAACCTTCTGGAACAAGCTGAAGCAAAGACACGCGAGTGCGATGAAAAGATACAGCTTCTTATCCGTCAGGTGTACGATACTCAGGCGAAGATTGTGAGAATATGAGTTCGCTTTCGGAGCAGAAACAACTTTTGAAAGAGAGCCTCCGCGAAA
>JAIDFD010000284.1 GCA_029054485.1 Clostridia bacterium
AATTTCAAGCCCCGCGCCGGAAGGCGCGGGGCTTTATAGTTATTTTATTGACCTGAACAAAAACCGTATTCAGTTAACGAAGTTAAGATACGCCGCCAAGCATAAGGCTTGTTAGTCGGAGAAACTGCGGAAGCCTTTGCCGATTATCTCGTTAGTGTTGTTAAGGATAACGAACGCGGTCGGGTCGGCGTTGTGTATTCGTATTTTCAGCTTTATCGCCTCGCGGGGTTTGCAGACGGTAAGTATTACCGTCTTTTCCTCGCCCGTATAACCGCCCTGCGCCTTGTAAGAGGTAACTCCGCGGTGCATACCTTCGATAATAAACTTTGAAATAATTTCGGGGTGGGAAGTTATAATCGTTACCGCTTTGGATTTACCTATGCTGTCTATTACGGTGTCAACCAGCATCGATTTAAACAGTAATCCGAGCAGTGAATAAAGCCCTGTGGCAATGTCTTGGAATATGAAGAAGGTGGACGCCGCTATAACAAAGTCGGATACAATCAAAGCTATTCCGATATTCAACTTTGTGTACTTTTTGACAATCAGCGCGATAATATCGGTGCCGCCGGACGAGGCTTTGCAGTGGAAGAGTATCGCCGCCGCAATTCCCGTCAGCATCATAGCGTAGACAAATTCGAGGAATTTGTTGTCCGTCAGCGGAAGCTGAACGTGCGCCGCTTCGAAAATCCACTGTAAAGCGTACATTTCGATAGTGTACATAAGCGAGCAGTACGCGGTTTTGAACGTGCAACCCTTGCCGAGGAAGATAAACCCGATTACAAGAAGAACTCCGTTGATAATGAAGTTTATAACGGGCTGGGTAAAAAACGTTCCCTTTGTGTACTTTGCGATAATTATCGAAATACCGCTCACACCGCCCGTTGCAAAGTTGTTCGGGCTTTTGAACAGATACACGCCCACCGCCAGAAGCAGCACGCCGAAGTTGAGTATCACCCAGTACAGCACGCCCGTGCGTATTTTTTTTCGCCGTTCTTCTTTTGTAAGTTGCGGCTTTTCGGCTTTTTCAGCCTTTTCTTTTTTCTTTTTCATTTTCCCTGTATATAATGTTTAAATATAATGATTTCTCGACTCCGCAGCGGCAGAGCCGCCGGTACGACGAAATGACAGTGTGAGCGGTTAAGCGGAACGCTCAGTTTGATTTGTGATATGTAAATCAAGTACGCGGGTAATTAAGATACGCGGTTAAGCGGAACGCTTAGTTTGATTTGTGGTATGTAAATCAAGTACGCGGGTAATAAAGATACTTCTGTCACTTATACACTTCTCCGAGCCCACGAG
>JAIDFD010000285.1 GCA_029054485.1 Clostridia bacterium
TGTCAGTATCTGTATTTCCATTAGTCAGGTTAATACAGTAAACGGCTGTAAGAATAGGTATAATTTCTTTTGTGTTTTTCATTTTCTTAAACTCCTTATAAAACTTTTTTGAACCAAACGTAGTAGGTAGTTTCGATAGTTTCAAGTACTTCGTAACTGCCTTCTTTGTTTTCGTCGCTGTCGTGGTCAACTGATTTGAAAACGGGTACATTGGTGTATATTACGTCAACGTAACCTTTAAATTCGTCGGTTTTACCGAATACGGGTTTGCATTGTTCGGAAACGCCTTCAAATACTCTGATGTACGGTTTACCTTTGCTCGAAAGCGCAGGTATGAGTAAGTTACCTTCTGACAGATAACCAACACCTTTTAACTTTTCATCTCTGTTCACTTTGCTGATGCTGTAAACTACTTTTTGCATTTTTTTCTTGCTCCTTATTTTTTGTTTTTTTCGTCTTTCGACAGGCGTATCGTAGCATTGGACGGCGATTAGATTTATTACGATTAAAAACTCAAACACGGAAGTCAACGGACAAGGAAACAGTTTGCATTTTAGGTAAATTAAAAAAGCCGAGATTACACCCGACTTTCTACAACTTTAAATTCCTTCGCAAACTTTTTACCCGTTGACTTCTGCGACGGACTGTGCTACGATAAACGCCCCGAAAGACAAAAAATATATTTATTTGCGCAAACAAAAAAGCCGTACTATTTATTCAATAGCACGGCTTTATATGATATTAAGTTTTTAAATAAATAATCAGTCGTAACTCACTTGAATTTACAAATAAGTTCGACTGATTACCTATTGGTGCACCTTAAGGAATTCGAATCCCTAGCCTTTGGTTCCGTAGACCAACGCTCTATCCAGTTGAGCTAAAGGTGCGTAAATTGCTATTAAGTTGTATTTGCCCCAAAGGCTCGCCTTTGGTTCCGTAGACCTTCTCGCCAGCCGTGAGGATAACGGCTGCCTCGGTCACCGTTCGCGCGCAACGTATGCGCTCACTCATCTCGCAACGCCAAAACAGCGCACTGTGCTGTTTTGATACGCGTTGCTCGTCGCTCTATCCAGTTGAGCTAAAGGTGCGAAAGGGTTGTCGGCACAGCCGACAGCTTTTTTATTATAGTAAATAACCTTTTTTTTGTCAAACGATTTATGCGCAAAATTTACGCTTTACTTTTCACTTTCATAAGACGGATTACCGCCGCACGTTCGTTTTCATCGAGTTTTGATTTGATATACTTTATTGTTTCCTGCAACTGCGGAATCATAACATATTCAAGCGCGTTTACCCTCCGTTTGTTGCGCTCGATTTCATCGGCTAACATTCTCACGCTTTTCTCCACTTCGGCAAGGTGTAAAAGTTTGGGGATTAACGCGCCCGCGCGTTCCACCGAGTAGTCCGCTTCGCTGGTGATTTCGGGGTAGGCATAGGGCAGTTCGTCCGAGCGTCTTGCGGTGGAAACCGAAATTTTCGGCACTTCCACCCCCATTACGCTCTGCACCGCGCAATCCGCTTTCACCTCAACCGATGGCATAGCGAAAGCCGCCTCCGCGCTGTAAGGCGAAGTGACGGAACGCGCCACTGAAAAATCTTTCAGAGTCTTTGAAAGTTCTTTTTCCACCTCGTCGCGCAAGGCTTTATTCTCTTTTATCATAACGGAAAAGCGGCGAATCATCTCGTCCGATTTATCCTTCAAAAGTTTATGCCCGCGTACAGCCGTATCGAGCCTGCCTTTCAGCTTTTTCATCTCCATACGGGTGGGGTTTACGTTTAAACGAGCCATTTTAAAACCTTAATTTTTATCTTCGTCTTTGTTCAGGTACTTATCAATATACGCCTTACGAATTCTTTTAAGTTCGCTTACGGGCAAAATTTTCAGAAGTTCCCAGCCGAGGTCGAGCGTTTCTTCAACCGTTCTGTCGGCATCGAAACCCTGATTTATATACAGTTTTTCAAACTGCTCGGCAAACTTTGCATACAGCTTATCGGTGTCCGAAAGCGCGGCTTCACCTAAAATTGCGGAAAGCTCTTTGCTCTCTTTACCGCTTGCGTACGCCGAGAAAAGCTGGTTCATTGTATCAGCGTGGTCCTCGCGGGTCTTGTCCCTGCCTATGCCCTTGTCTTTAAGACGGGACAGAGACGGCAAAACGTCTATGGGCGGATTTATGCCCTTTTTATAGAGGTCGCGCGAAAGTATAATCTGCCCCTCGGTGATGTAACCGGTAAGGTCGGGTATAGGGTGGGTTTTATCGTCCTCGGGCATGGTCAGAATGGGTATCTGGGTAATAGAGCCCTCGCTGCCGCGAATTCTGCCGGCGCGCTCGTACATAGTCGCAAGGTCGGTGTAAAGGTAACCGGGGTAGCCGCGTCTGCCGGGTACTTCGCGCCGAGCCGCCGAGACCTCGCGCAACGCTTCCGCGTAGTTGGTTATGTCGGTCATTATAACGAGAACGTGCATACCGCAGTCGAACGCGAGATATTCCGCGCAGGTCAGCGCCATTCTGGGCGTTGCGATACGCTCTACCGCGGGGTCGTTTGCAAGGTTGGTGAAAAGCACCGTTCTTTCAATCGCGCCCGTCTTTTTGAAGTCATCAACGAAATACTGCGCCTCTTCGAATGTAATACCTATAGCGGCGAACACTACCGCGAATTTACTGTCGCCGCCGCGCACTTTCGCCTGACGCGCAATCTGCGCCGCAAGCTCGGCATGGGGCAGACCGCTCATTGAAAACACGGGCAGCTTTTGTCCTCTGACCAAGGTATTAAGTCCGTCTATTGCGGAAATTCCCGTCTGGATAAACTCGTCGGGATAATCGCGGGCGGCGGGGTTAATGGGTTCGCCATTGATGTCCATAAGTTTTTCGGGAATTACGGGCGCGCCGCCATCGCGGGGATTGCCCATTCCGTCGAACACTCTGCCGAGCATATCCTTTGATACCGCGAGCTGTTGGCTGTGTCCCGTAAATCTCGCCTTTGCCGTGGCGATTTGCAAGCCCTGCGAATTCTCAAAGAGCTGAACGACCGCTTTGTCGCGGTTGATTTCAAGCACCTTGCCGCGCCTGATTTCGCCGTTAGAGCAGACCACGTCCACAAGCTCGTTATATTTTACTCCCGATACGCCATCGACCAGCATAAGAGGTCCGACCACTTCGCGTATCGTCTTATATTCCTTAAACATCTTCCCCTCCTGTCAGTCCTTTCAGTTCGGCGCTCATTTGCTTCAAAATTTCGTCAAACTCTGAAAGGTTATCTTCGGGAATGTATTTTGCCCTGCCTATTCTTTCCTTGCACGCGCATGAGAGAATTGCATTCATATCCGCGTAATTTTCCAGTGCTTCGCGTGCTTTGCTATCGAACTCGTAAATGAGTTTCAGCATATAAAACTGTTTTTTCATCGATGAATAGGTGTCTATATCGTCAAACGCGTTCTGGTGCAGATAGTCCTCGCGGATAATCTTCGCCGTTTCCATTGTCAGCCTGTCCTTTGAAGAGAGGGCGTCCATACCGACAAGGCGGACGATTTCGTCAAGGGCGGCTTCCTCCTGCAACACCGTCATTACAAACTGGCGGTATATAAAGAAATCCGCGCCCACCCTTTCATCGTACCAATCCTTCATTTTGTCGGCGTACAACGAGTAGCTTATCAGCCAGTCGATAGCGGGGAAATGGCGCTTGTACGCAAGCGAAGCCGAAAGCCCCCAGAAAACCTTGACTATTCTCAGCGTTGCCTGCGAAACGGGTTCGGACAAATCGCCGCCCGGGGGCGATACCGCGCCGATTGCGGTGACCGAGCCCGTTCTGTTGCCCTCGCCCAAAATTTTTACAATGCCCGCCCTCTCGTAAAACTCCGCAAGACGGCTTGCAAGGTAGGCAGGGTAGCCCTCGTCGCCGGGCATCTCTTCCAGTCTTCCGCTCATTTCGCGCAGAGCCTCCGCCCAGCGCGAAGTGGAATCCGCCATAATCGCAACGTTATAGCCCATATCGCGGAAGTACTCAGCAATGGTTATGCCTGTATAAATAGAAGCTTCCCTAGCGGCTACGGGCATATCGGAAGTGTTTGCGATAAGCACCGTTCTCTTCATAATGGGTTCGCCCGTTTTGGGGTCCTTTAATGCGGGGAACTCGTTTAAAACGTCCGTCATCTCGTTACCGCGCTCGCCGCAGCCAACGTAGACTATAATATCCGCGTCAGCCCATTTTGCGAGCTGGTGCTGTACGACCGTTTTTCCGCTTCCGAACGGACCGGGGACGGCGGCAACGCCGCCGCGCGCTATGGGGAAAAGTGTGTCCACTACTCTCTGACCGGTAATCATAGGCGCCGTTGGCGAGAGTTTTTCGCGGTAGGGACGGCCTCTGCGGACGGGCCATTTTCTCAGCATACAGACGTTGCGTTTGCCGCTTGGAGTGCGCAGAGTTACAACCGTCTGCTCTATGGTAAAATCCCCCTCTTCAATGGCGGTAACCTGACCGCTCATTCCGTTGGGAACCAAAATTCTGTGTTCGATAATTTCCGTTTCCTGCACCGTACCCAAAATATCGCCCTCGCCGACCGTATCGCCGACTTTGACGCGGGGCACAAAGTGCCATTTTTTATCCCTGTCAAGATGATTGACCGAAACCCCGCGCGATATACGCGAGCCGTACTTGAAATAAAGGGTGGTCAATGGACGCTGTATTCCATCGAATATACCCGAAATAAGCCCCGGCGCAAGTTCCGCCGAAAGGGGCTCGCCCGTGGATACGACTTCTTCTCCCGGTCCTAAACCCGAAGTTTCTTCATAGACCTGAATGGAAGCCTTGTCGCCGCGAAGCTCGATAATTTCACCGATAAGCCCCTTATCTGACACGCGCACAACGTCGAACAGTTTGCTGTCCGCCATATCCTCCGCTATAATCAGCGGTCCCGAAATTTTTACTGTTTTACCCATAATAACCTCTTGTCAGTCGTTGAATAAAATATCAACGCCGAGCGCGCGTTCCATAGCGCTCTTTAAAAGTTCTTTGCCGTAATCCGAGCCCTCGCTTGTGGGAACGCTCAACACAACGGGATAAGGCTGTTCGTCAAACCTTTTCAAAAAGCCCGTCAACGGAGCGTAAAGCTCTTCGGTTACAAATATAATTTTATAGTCTTTGGCGATTTTGCGGATAAGCTCTTTTGCCCTGTCCGCGTTTTCAGCCGCAAACGCCGAAACGCCCGCCGCCTTGAAAACTGTAATGCTGTCGCCGCTTCCGACTATTGCAATTTTGCCTTCCATAATTCCCCTGTCAAACGGCGCGGAGCCGTCTTTTTATTGCGCCCTCGTCCATGCCCGCAAGCAGGCATACGAACAAAATCCTCACGTTCGCGTTTTCGGCGCGCCGTCTTAATACATAGTACAAAAAGGGCTGGCTTCGTTTCAGCGCATACCTGTTTGCAGAAAGATAATCGCACTCCGCATTGTCGCGCATAAGCTCGGCTTCGGTTAAAGGCTTGCCCTCTGCCTTTGCTTCAAGGCAGGTTTTTAAAAAGTTTGCATATCCCGTGCCGTCTAAAAGCCTTTCTCTCTTTTCGCCGTCCACTTCGAAGAGCGCGTTGATTTTCTCCGCTTTCAGTCTGCCGCCTGCAACGTAGTTTTTTTCAGCCTGCTGAGCCGACTGCGAGCGCAGTGCGGTGAGGATATTCGTCATATCCGCTTTTTGTGCAAGCAGTTTTTTAAGAGTTAAATTTTTTGCGCACGACTTTGCAAGGTGGCTATAGAGCGCCTTTTCGAAGATTGCGCCGATTTCCGCGCCCGATACCGTCTTGTCTTCCTGCGCGAAAAGTTCGTCCGCTTTTTTGCAGGCTTTTTCAAGCTCGCCGCCGAGACTTGAGTACGAGCCGCTCTCTATACAGCGGGAAATTTCCTGAATTTCAAAAAGTCCCTGCGGCGCGAGCATACCGTCCGCGTCCGTTTGAAGATACCTCGCCTTGAACAACGCCTTTGCGTTGTGGAAGTCGCGGGGAGACAGAAAATAGCTCTGTTCGGGCGCGCCGCCGTATTCGCGGATAAACCCGTCTATATCGCGCTCATCGTAAGATAAAAGCTTTTCGTAATCATAAACGGTTACCGCGTCCGCGCCGCGTCCGAAGCCGCTTTCGGTAATTCCGCGGAAAGCTTCTTCAACGCCGACCTCGCAGAGCTTGGATATTTTGCCGCCCAAAAGATTTACTTCCTTTGCGGCAATAACGCCGTTGGTGTAGTCGTAGCCTTTTTTCATAATCAACCCTTGAAAATTTTAGCCGCTATATCCGACTGAAAACGCTCTCTGTCCGCGGCAAGCAGCGCGGCGTAGGACACGTCCTTATCGGAATTTTTTCCCAGAAGCACAAAGCCGCCTTCAACGTCCGCGCCCTTGTGCGAAATTTTAAGCTTTTTCTTTTTTACAACGTCAAGCTTCATAACTTCCTGCGAAAATTTGTAACCGGAAGCAAAAGCTATCTCATCGCCCTCTTCGGCATATTCCTTTAAAAGGTTTTCGGCAAGCTTCAGCGAATCCTCTTTATCCAGCGCGCAAAGCTTTTTCAGCGCACCGTCGTAAACGGCGTCTATTACCCGCCGCTTTTCCTTGAGTTCGGCTTTAGCCCCGTCCAAACGGGCCGAAGCCGCCTTGCCGTCTAAAATTGCTTTTACCTTTTGCGCGGTTTCAGCCTGAACGCCCACGTACTTTCTGCGCGCGTTTTCGTTCGCCCCTTCCACCGCCTCTTCCGCCTTTTTGCGCGCCTCGGACAAAATGCCCCCGCGCTCCTCTTCGGCGTCGGAAATTATGCGTTCGACAATACTTTCCTTACTCATTTTGAAAACCCGTTAAACCAGCGCGATGAACATAATCGAGATAATAAGTCCCAAAATTGCGTAGAACTCGATCATCGCGGGATAGATAATCAGCTTACCGCCGAGGGAATCCTGCTTGCCCACTGCGTAAATACAGTTGACCGCCGACATACCCTGCAAAATGCCGGTCACAAGTCCGGAAATCGCCATAGGCATAACCATTCCGAACAGAGTCCAGCCGTCTGCAACGGACATTGCAATGCCCATTGAGCCCGAAGCTATGATAGCGATAATAAAGCCGTAAATACCCTGCGTTGCGGGAAGCAGAACGAGAACGAGTACTTTACCGAACTTTTTGGGATTTTCGCCGAGAACGCCAGCCGCCGCACTACCCGTCTTGAAAAGACCGATAGCCGAGCCAATGCCGCACGCAAGCACGCAAAGCACTATGCCGAAAATTCCTATTACATATCCTGTTGTCATAAAATAACCTCCAAGTTTTTTATTTTATTATGCAAACCGCTTATTCGGCGGTAGGCTGCAAAGTTTTTACTACTTTTATATATTTCTGGTTTGAGCCGAGCGGCGCGAAAAGTTCGCCCTCGCCCTCGAAGAACCTGCCGTAAAACTCAACGTATTGAAGTCTTGCATCGTGAATGTACGCGCCCAAAAGCCCTATGGCAAGATTGAAGCCGTGACCAACGATGAGAAGGACTATTCCCAAAATTATCAGCATCGGATTTCCGCTCACGATAAAGCCCACTCCGCCGTTCACGCCCGTTACGGCGTACTCGGAAATGATTTTTGCTATTACCGCGCCGGAGAGCATAAGTCCGTAAAGTCTTGCGTAGCTTAAAACGTCCGAAGCGTAGTTGATAATTCCGTAAGCCGCGCCGAAGCCTTTTGTGAACTTGCCCAAAAGCTTTTCCTTTCTGCCTGCGGTAAATATCGCAACGACAAGCGCCGCTCCCGCCATAATTCCGCCGATTAAAGCAAGCTTTGAAAAATTAAGCTCGTCCACAAGTCCCGCAACGGCGAGTCCCACTCCGAGAGAGAACACAACCCAAACAAGTCCGTCTAAAATTCCGTCCCAGAATTTGCCGCGGCGCATACACTGTATAGCGCGGCAGACGTAACCCGTCAGAAGCTGAACAACGCCGAGTTCCAGACTGATTACAAGCACGGCGGGAACTCTTATGCCCATAAAACTCCACATATCGTCCTGCGCGTTCGGCATAACCGATTTGAAAATTTCGATACCGAACAGCGAGCCGAACAGCGCGCCCCAGATAATCGCGAAAATTCCGCCGATTGCGAACACTGCCGAAAGTCTTGTTATACCGCCGTCCTTTTTGCGGGTTTTTAGATATATCGCTCCTCCGCCCAAAATCATAAGCGCGCCGTAACCGATATCAGCCATTATAAAGCCCATAAACAGACTGTAGAAGAAAGCCATTACGGTGTTGGGGTCGAACTCGCGCGAGTTTGCGGGGGAGTACATATTTGTTATGGTTTCAAAGTTTTTAACAACCGCGTTGTTTTTGTAAAGGGTGGGCGGCGTTTCGGCCTCTTCCACCTCGCCGAACTCATAGTAAACCGCGGAAGATACGCCGTCTAAGGTCTGCTTTATAAGCTCTTCCGCCTCTTTGGGAACGTAAGCCTCCAAAAAGAAGGTCTTTGCCGTGCCGCGCATTTTTTCGGTCTGAGAAAGCTTTTCAAGCTCGAAAGCAAGATAATCGCAGTAAACCTTGAACTGCTTTATATTTTTTCCCAATCCGTAAAGTTTTTCCTTTACGCCGTTTAAAAGGCTGTCAATCTCATCGATCCGTCCGCATACGGAAGAAAAGACCTCATAGCCCGATTTGTCGCTTTGGAAGGGGCAGGCGGAAAAACCCGCCGTCTGTAAAAGCTCGTCTATCCCCTCTTCCGACTTGTGCGCGGCAAAGAGTATAAGCGCGGTTTCCGTATCGGCGGTCAAAACCTTTAAGTCGCAAAGCCCGCGTGAAGATACCTCTTTTATAAGTCCGTCCGCTTCGGGCGCGGGAATTGTGCCGAGCTTTATAACAGTGTGTTTAGTACCCGAAAATCCGCCCAGCGGCTGCTTTATTCCCGAATAAATTTTTGCAACGCCCTGCGTGCGCAAAAGCTTGCTTTTTTCTGCGGAAAGAGAACGCCTTGTATCTATAAGCGAATTGATTTCCGCGATAAGCGCATCCGCCTGCTCTTTATACTTGCCCGCGCCGATAAACTCAGAATAGGACACGTCGAAGCCGTCGCAAAGAACGTCTGATTTGATTTTGTTTTCCTTTATATAATTTTCAACTTCGGCGCATAAAAAACCAAGCGCGGCTTCGGCGCGGTTACAGTACTCGCGCAAACCCTCGCAATCGGCTTGAAGGGGTGAAGTGAGCGCCTCTTCGGTATGGTGTTTAATCTCGGTCGCGCCGGTCCATTGCAGGGAGTTGAGAATTTTGTCCCTGTCGTATGAAAGCGCAACGAGATTGAGTTTTTGCATTTCAGCGACTGCCACGGGTTATCCTCCGTACTATGTCCGCAACGGCTTTGTCGGTGTGCTTTATCACCGAATCCGCGTAAGCGACCGCTTCGGCACGTTTTTTGTCCAGAGCCTCGGAATATAGTTTTTCAGCCTCGGCATAAGCCGCAGCAATTTCCTTTTCACGGTAAAGCTTGCACTCTTCTTCGCACTTTTCCGCTATTTTTACGATTTCCGTTTCAGCGGCTTCGGCAATCTTTGCACTATCCGAAAGTGCTTCCGCTTTGATTTGCTCCGCCTTCTCTTCCGCCTGCGTTATCGATTTGATTATTTCTTCCATAAACTGCTCCGTGAACAGGTAAATTTTTCCAACTTCTATATTTTACCATATATGGTAAATTTTTGCAAGTAGATAACAAAAAAGGTTAAAAAATTTCACAATATTTCATTTTTCGATAAAAAAGCCGTCCGCGCTTAAATCAGCGCGGACGGCTTAAAAATTATTTTTCTTCGGATTTTTCTTCGTTC
>JAIDFD010000286.1 GCA_029054485.1 Clostridia bacterium
AGGTAATGTTTCTTACTTCGAAGCTCTTGCCCGAACCGGGATAAACGCCGTTGTTGTCGTTTGCAACGAAGTGGATCCCCCAGCCGTACATACAAGCGTCCTCGCCGATACCTTCGATAGTGAGGTTTTTGGCATTGGTTATTCTCGCCATTCTGCCGTTGTCGCCGGTCGAGCCGCCGTTATCGGTTGAGTTGTAAACGGTAAGGCCGTCGATTAGCGACTTTGTGCCGTCCGAAGAATCCTCGGCGTTTACTTTGCCGATAATTCTTACCGCAACAGCACCGTAGACGGAAGTCAGCTTCTGAATACCGTAATTCGCGCGCTCGGTGTCGCTGCCGTAGGCGCGGTTGTTGAGTATCCAGCCGATACCCGCTTTGCCCTGCCAGAGGTACTGTGATAAACTAACTTCTTTTCCGTCGACGTAGCCAACGCTTACGTTGTTTTTGTTATTTTCGGTAACGTAGATTACAAGAGTATTGCTTTTTATCGTGCCGTCGTCCTTGTATGCGCCGATGCCGCTTGTGTATTTGAAGTGCGCATAGCCCGAGCGGTCGTATTCGTCAACGACAATGCTGTTGACTTCGGTACTGCCTATTTTTACGCTGTATTCGCCTGCCGCAAGTCCTACCACGTCGACCCTTGCAAGGTTTGTACCGACCGAGCGGACGAGGGGAGCGTCGACCGTTGCCCAGCTTGAAGCGTCCTTAGCCTTGTACTGAACGGTGGTGTCTGCCGTGCCCGTAAACTCAACCGCAAAGCTTTCATTGTAAGTTGAAACGCTTTTAACGCCGTCCGGCAGTGTTTCCCACTTTGCAAATAAAGTTAAGGGTTCGGTAACCTTTGCGTCAAAGTCGTAAAGGGTGGAAAGACTGCTGTCCGCGTACCAGCCTACGAAAACGGAGCCCGATTTTACGGGGTCGGTGGGTTTAACCGCAATTCCGTCCATATCGACCGACTGTGCGTCAACCGCCGTGCCGCCGTTGGAATTGAACGTTACCGCAACTCCTTCGCCAAGCTCGGTTGAAACGGTGCCTCCTACGGGGGTGGAAGAAACGTCGCCGATACTTACGCTTTTGTTAAAGGTAAAGCCGTCCGTGCCTCCTCCCGATGTGGTGCCGTCCCAGTATTTTGTCCAGTCAATACCGGAAGTGTCGCCCGTAACATCGGGCGGAGTGTTTGTACCGGGATCGTCGGGATTTTCGGTACCGGGCGGATCTATATCGCCTTCATCGGGTCGCGAACCGCCGCGCGTCTTGCAGGCGGCAATCGATAAAACGAAAGCAACCGACAAAACTGCGATAACAAACAGTCTGAATGTTCTTTTAATTAGCCTCATATTTTTCTCCTTATTAAGCTTCTGACTTTACATTAATTATATCACAACGTAGTTTTTAAAGATAGCTCTGCTCCAAAATGTTGTATGTGCAATTTGCACAAATAGGTTAAAATTTTACAAATTTTGGTTATTATTAACAGCTTATGCTTAAAACAACCCCCTTGACCGCAGGTCAAGGGGGGTTAATTTCAGTTATAGTTTCTTGCGCCGAAAATACTTGTGCCAAGCCGTATCGTATTTGCGCCCTGTTCAACGCAGATTTTCCAGTCTCCGCTCATTCCCATAGATAGGTACTCAAAATTTCCGTCGTTAAGTCTATCATAGAGCTTACGCATATCGGCGGCAAGTTTTTGTAAAAGGCGGGTATCGTCGGAGAGGGGGAGCATAGCCATAAGCCCCTTCACGTTGAGTGCGGGAAGCGCTTTAACCTCACTTAGAGCGCGTTCGGCGGCGCTGTACTCGAAACCTCCCTTTGTCGGCTGGTCGCCGATATTAATCTGCAATAAAATATCTGAAGTAATGCCGGCAGCCGCGCTCTTTTTTGAAAGCTCTTCAGCTAAATTCATTCTATCGATTGAGTGGTAGAGGTCCACCTTGCCCCAAAGGTATTTTATC